>NZ_JBHYVM010000003.1:272707-289895 GCF_042750105.1 Streptomyces sp. NPDC059443
CGCGCGCGCTGGCGGTCTCCGCGGCGCCGACCGCGCGCGGGGGCCCCGCGTGTGTGTCTCTCGCCTACCGTAGCAGGTGCGGCCTCCGGCCCCCGGCGGGGGGCGCCCCCCGCGGTCGTGTCCGCGGACATGTCCGCGGGAGTTCACACCTCCAGGACGATCTTTCCCGCGGTGTGTCCTGCCCGGCTCAGCTCGAAGGCCGCGGCCAGTTCCGCGAGCGGGAAGGTCTCGGCGACGGTGACGGTGAGCTGTCCGGCGTCGGCGAGCCGGCCCAGCTCGGCGAGGTCGGCGCCGACGGGCCGTACCCACATCCACTGGCCGCCCGCGCCGAGCACGGTGTGGTCGGCGATGGAGGCGTGCCGGCCGCCTTCCGCCAGCACCTCCAGGGTGGTGTCGAGGACTCCCCCGACGAAGTCGGCGACGACGGTGACCCCGGCGGGTGCCAGCGTACGCACCCGGTCGGCGAGGCCGTCCCCGTACGCGACGGGTTCGCATCCCAGCTCGCGCAGCCGGTCGTGGTTGCGCGGCGAGGCGGTGCCGATGACTCGGGCGCCGAGCGCGCGGGCGATCTGCACGCCGAGGGAGCCGACGCCGCCCGCGGCGCCGTGGACGAGGACGGTGTCGTCCTTGCCGGTGTCGAGGCGGGTCAGCAGCTGGTACGCGGTGAGGCCGGCCAGCGGCAGCCCCGCGGCCTGCTGCCAGCTCAGCGAGACGGGCTTGGGCGCGAGGGCCCGTACGGGCACGGTGACGAACTCGGCGAAGGTGCCGCCGTGCACGTAGTCCTTGCGGGCGTAGGCGATGACCTCGTCCCCGGCGGTGAACTCGGGGGTGTCGATGCCGACGACCTCGACGGTTCCGGCCACGTCCCAGCCGGGGACGACCGGGTACACGACGTCCATCAGGCCGTCGAGCCCGCCCGCCATGATCTTCCAGTCGACGGGGTTGACGGAGGCGCAGCGGACCCGGACGAGGACCTCGCCCGGGCCGACCTTGGGTACCGGGAGCCGGGTCTGGGAGAGCACCTCCGTCCCGCCGTACGTCTCGTACGCCATGGCCCGCATGGTGCCTTCCAGGTCTTCGGACATCCGCCTCGCCTCTCCTTTGAACCGGTCGCGTCGCCCCTCCCCCATCCCACCACGAAATGCCGCGCCCGCCCGGGGAGGAGGGGCGGGCGCGGCGCGGCGGAGCGGCTGGGGGCAGCGCTGGGGGGAGGCCGTGCCTACAGGGCCCGGTGGGCGGCGATCACGTCGGCGTAGTGGCGGCCGCTGGACTTCACCGTGCGCCGCTGCGTGTCGTAGTCCACGTGGACCAGGCCGAAGCGCTTGTCGTAGCCGTAGGCCCATTCGAAGTTGTCGAGGAGGGACCAGGCGTAGTAGCCGGCCAGGGGTGCGCCGCGGCGGGCCGCGCGGGCGCAGGCGGCGAGGTGGGCGTGCAGGTACGCGGTGCGCTCGGGGTCGTGGACGCTGCCGTCGGGGGAGACCGTGTCGGCGTAGGAGGAGCCGTTCTCGGTGATGAGGATGCGCCGGGCACCGTACTCCTCGGTCAGCCGCATGATCAGGGTTTCCAGGCCGTCGGCGTCCACCTCCCAGTCCATGCCGGTGCGCGGGACGCCGGGGCGGTCGGTCATCCGGGCGCGGGGGGCGGGGCCGTGCGGGTCGGCGGTGACCACCTGCGGGAAGTAGTAGTTCAGGCCGATCCAGTCGAGCGGGGCGGCGATGGTGTCGAGGTCGCCGGGGTGTTCGGGCAGGTCGACCCCGTAGACCTCCAGCATGTCGGCGGGGAACCCGCGGCCGTGGACGGGGTCGAGCCACCAGCGGTTGACGTGGCCGTCCATCCGCCGGGCGGCGGCGCGGTCGGACTCGCTGCCGCTCGCCGGCTCCACGGTGGAGAGGTTGTTGACGATGCCGATCTGCGCGCCGGGTGCTGCGGCGCGGATCGCCCGGGCTGCCAGGCCGTGGCCCAGCAGCAGGTGGTAGGAGGCGCGGACGGCGGCGGTGAGGTCGGTCCAGCCGGGGGCCATCTTGCCCTCCAGATGGCCGATCCACGCCGAACACAGCGGCTCGTTGAGGGTGGCCCACTGGGTGACGCGGTCGCCGAGGCGCTCGGCGACCACACCCGCGTACGAGGCGAAGTGCTCGGCCGTGGCCCGCTCGGGCCAGCCGCCCCGGTCCTGGAGGGCCTGCGGGAGGTCCCAGTGGTAGAGGGTGACGGACGGTTCGATGCCGGCGGCGAGCAGTCCGTCGATCAACTGGTCGTAGAAGTCGAGCCCCTTGGCGTTGACCGGGCCGTCGCCGCCCGGCACGACGCGCGGCCAGGCGACGGAGAGCCGGTAGGCGTTGGCGCCCAGCCCGCGCATCAGGCCGATGTCCTCGCGCCATCGGTGGTAGTGGTCGCAGGCGGTGTCTCCGGTGTGGCCGCCGTCGATGGCGCCGGGGGTGCGGGTGAAGGTGTCCCAGATGGAGGGGGCACGGCCGTCCTCGGCCACGGCGCCCTCGATCTGGTAGGCGGAGGTCGCGGTGCCCCAGGCGAAGTCGCGGGGCAGGGCGGCGAGGTCGATGGAGGTCAGGTAATGGGCTTCTGAAAGGGTCATTTGACGGCTCCTGCCGTGAGTCCGGCCACCAAGTACCGCTGAAGCAGGAGGAATCCGGCGACGACGGGGACGCTGACGACGAGCGAGGCGGCCATGATCTGGTTCCAATAGACGTCGTTCTGCGTGGAGTAGCCCTGCAGGCCGATCGCGAGGGTGCGGGTCTCGTCGTTCGTCATGACGGAGGCGAAGAGCACCTCGCCCCAGGCGGTCATGAACGCGTAGACGGTGACGGCGACGATGCCGGGTACGGCGGCCGGGATCACGACCCGGAAGAGCGCGCCGAGCGGGCCGCAGCCGTCCACGGTGGCGGCCTCGTCGAGGTCGCGGGGCACCGAGTCGAAGTACCCGATGAGCATCCAGATGGAGAAGGGGAGGGAGAAGGTGAGGTAGGTGAGGATCAGCCCGCCCCGGGACCCGTACAGGGCGATCCCGGTGGTGTTGCCGATGTTCACGAAGATGAGGAACAGCGGGAGGAGGAAGAGGATCCCGGGGAACATCTGGGTGGAGAGGACCGTCACGGTGAACAGGCGCTTGCCGCGGAAGCGGTAGCGGCTGACGGCGTACGCCGCGAAGACGGCGATCACGACGGAGCAGGCGGTCGCCGCTCCGGCCACGATCAGCGAGTTCACGAAGTACTTGGCGAGCGGGATGGTGTGCCAGATGTCGATGTACGGACGCAGGGTGAGCCCGCTGGGGATCCAGTGGAACTGTCCGGCCACGTCCTTGAGGGGCTTGAGCGAGCTGGTCACCATCACGTAGACGGGCAGCAGGACGAAGGAGGCGAGGAGGACGAGGAACACCGCCCGGACCGCTTTGAAGGAGGCCGGCGGGTCGAGCGGCGACTTCGTCCGCGCACCGCGCAGGCGCTCTTGGTCAGCCATCGGTCTTCCTCCGTCCCCGCGTCGTGAAGATCAGGTAGCCGGCGGTGACCAGCAGGAGGAAGAGCAGCAGCAGGACCGACATGGCCGAGCCGGTGCCGAAGTTCCACGTCACGAAGCTGGATTGGTAGATGTGGATCGAGATCAGGTCGGCGGCCGCGGGCGCGGACTTGCCGAACATGACGAACGGTGTGGTGAAGTCGTTGAAGGTCCACAAGAACAGCACCAGGATCAGCACCTGGTTGACGGCCCCGACCGAGGGCAGGGTGATCCGGCGGATCTGCTGCCAGACGCCGGCCCCGTCCAGCGCGGCCGCTTCGTAGAGGTCCTTGGGGATGTTCTGGAGGGCGGCCATCACGATGAGGAACGCGAACGGCCAGCCCTTCCAGACCGATACGGTCAGCAGCGCCCAGAAGCTGTTGTCGCCCAGGAGCCAGAAGGTGTGCGCGGCGCCGCCGATGCCCAGCTGGTCGTGGATGACGTGGTTCACCAGCCCGTTGTCCCGCTGGAACATGAACGCCCAGGTGATGACGGCCGCGTAGCCGGGGAGGGCGTAGGGGATCAGGAACAGGGCGCGCAGGACGCCCCGGCCGCGGAAGGTCTCCTGCATGAACACGGCGGCGGCGGTGCCGAGGAGCCAGCACAGGCCCACCGAGAGCAGGGTGAACAGGCAGGTGGTGAAGAAGGAGCCGAGCAGGGCCTCGCCGACGGGCTTGTCGATGTCGACGGCGAGTCGGTAGTTGTCGAAGCCCGTCCAGGGGGCGCTGGACCAGTCCCGGATGAAGAACTGGGTCAGCTTCCGGAAGCTCATCGCGATGCCCATCGCCATCGGGACGAGGTGGATGAGCAGTTCGAGGAGGAGGGCGGGCAGGAGCAGGAGGTAGGGCAGGGCGGCGCGGCGCACGCGCCCGGTACGGCGTACCCGGGCCGTGGCGCGCCGCACCCTCCCCGTCACGGTGACGGGAGCGACCGGTTGTTCTCCTGCTCGTGCTGCTACTTGTTCTGTTGCTTGTTCTGTTGTTTGTTCTGTTGCTTGTTCTGTTGCTTGTTCTGTTGCTTGTTCTGCTGCGGGCATGGGACGGGGCTCACTTCTGCATCTGCTGCTGGGCCTTGGTGAGCTTCGCCTTGACCGAGTCGGCGGTCACGGGGCGGCCGGCTGCGGCGTCCGCGAAGAGCTCCTTGACGGCGGTTCCGACGGCCGTCTCGAACTGCGACTCCTCGGGGACCTGCGGCAGCGGTGCGGCGCTGGTGGAGAGGGTGTTGCGGAGCACGGTGAGGTCGGCGTCGGCGAAGGCCGGGTCGGTCTGGGCGGCCTTGACGGGCGGGATGGAGCCGTAGGTCTTGTTGAGGAGCTTCTGCTCCTCGTCGCTGGTCATGAACTTCACGAACTTCAGCGAGCCGTCGAGGTTGTCGGTGTTCTTGAAGACGGCCATGTTGATGCCGGCGACCATGGAGTTGGTGTTCTTGCCGGCTCCGGGCGTGCCGCCGGACGGGACCGGGACGGGAGCCACGCCCCAGTCGCCCTCCTTCATGCCGTGGGCCTTGAAGCTGCTGGCCGCGCTCTGCCACAGGACCATGGCGGTCTTGCCGCTCGCGAAGTCCGAGAGGGACTGGTTCTTGTCGTACTCGGCGTTGCCCGGGGCGATGATCTTGTCCTTGGCCATCAGGTCGACGTACTGCTTGACGGCGTCGACGTTCTCCGGGGTGTCGAAGGTGGGCTTGCCGCCCGCGTCGAAGAAGTTCGCGCCGTGCTGCTGGGAGAAGACGAAGGCCTGGTGGATGTTGTTGGAGAGGTTCGAACCTTCCGCGCCCAGCGCCCACTTGCCGTCCTTGGACAGCTTCTGGCCGATGGTGACCATCTCGTCCCAGGTGGCCGGGGGCTTCTCGATGCCCGCCTCCTGGAACATCTTCTTGTTGTAGTAGAGCGCGTACGACATCGAGTAGAGCGGGACGGCGGCCGGGTCCTTGCCCGCGGCGCCGGCCGAGCCTATGCCCGAGTCGACGAAGCGGCTCTTGCCTCCGATGGCGTCGAAGTTCTTGGCGTCCCAGGGCAGCAGGGCCCCGGTGGCCTGGAGCGAGGAGGACCAGGTGTTGCCGATGTTGAGGACGTCCGGGCCCTGTCCTGAGGCGGTGGCGGCGAGGATGCGGTTCAGCAGGTCCGCCCAGGGGACCACTTCGAGCTTGACCTTGATGCCGGTCTGCTCCTCGAACTTCTTCAGCTCCGGGCCGAGGGTCGCCTGGTCCGCCGCGATGTCGGGGCCCTGGTTGGAGGCCCAGTAGGTGAGCTCCTTGGGGGCCTTGTTGGAGCCGCCGCCGGTGTCCGCGGTTCCGCCCCCGCAGGCGGTGGCGGCTGCGAGCATGGAGACGGTGACGGCGGTGACGGCGACGGCTCGGGTTCTGCGCATGGCGGCTCGGTCCCTTTCGACAACGTGCAACAGAGTTCGGCGGAAAGCCCGGTGGGGTGACGTGAAATCCGGGTCCGAACCGGGTCTCGGCCGCTCCGTTTGCTCCAGGCCTTAATTTAGGACGTGAGTTAAGCCTCGTGAAAGGGTCGCGTCAAGGGGTCGCGCAAGGGTATGTTGCGATCGATGTCAGGGCGGAAGGAGCCACATGACCACGGGGCGCAGTGGACGTACGGTGCGGGACCTGCGAAGGGGCAACCGCAGCGCCGTGCTGCAGCGGTTGTACTTCGGCGGGCCGATGAGCCGGCAGGAGCTGGGCCCCGCGACCGGGCTCAGCTCGGGATCCGTCAGCAACGTCGTCGGCGAACTCGTCGCGGACGGCCTCCTGGAGGAAGCCGGCATCGTCGACTCGGACGGCGGACGCCCGCGTACGCTGCTGCGCGTCGCCCCCGGCAGCGCGCACATGATCGGCATCGACGTCGGCGAAACCCGGGTCAGGGTCGAGCTGTTCGACCTCACCCTCACCGAACTGGCCCGCACCGAGATGCCGTTGCAGCCGCGCGGCTGCTACGACGTCGGCCCGATCGTCGACCACGTGCGGACCGGGATCGCCACCGTGCTCGCGGAGGCCGGGGTGGGCACGCAGCGGCTCCTCGGGGTCGGGATCGGCGTCCCGGGCATCGTGGACCGCGACGCGCCCGGCGGGACCGTGGTGCACGGCCAGACCATCGGCTGGGACGCGGTCCCCCTGGAAGCGCTGCTGCGCGAGACGGGAGCCGTGCCGCCCGAGGTCCCGTACATCATCGACAACGGGGCGCGCACCCTCGGCCAGGCGGAGATGTGGTTCGGGGCCGGGCGCGGCGCGCGCGACGCGGTGGTCGTGCTGTTCGGCTCCGGCGTCGGCGCGAGCCTGATCACCGACGGCTCCCCCGACGGGGGCACCACCGAGGGCGTCCCGCTGGAGTGGGGCCACCTGACGGTCCAGGTCCGGGGGCGGCGCTGCCGGTGCGGGGCCCTGGGTTGCCTGGAGGCGTACACGGGGGCGGAGTCGCTGCTGGCGCGCTGGGCCGAGCGGGGCGGCGACCCGGGGGCCGGCTCGGGGCACGAGGAGGACGCCCTCGCCGCGCTGCTCGCGGCGGCGCGCGCGAACGACCGGGTGGCCCTGGAGGTCCTCGACGAAACCGCGGAGTACCTGGGCGCGGGCCTGTCGGACGTCATCAACCTCTTCCAGCCGGAACGGATCCTGATCGGCGGCTGGGCGGGCCTGATGCTGGGCCCCCACATCCTGCCGGCGGTACGGGAACACGCGACCCGGTACTCCCTTCGCCACCCGGCCGCCCGGGTCACCATCGACATGGGCTCACTGGGGCCCGACGCGGTCACGGTCGGCGCGGCCACCCTCCCCCTGGCCGCCTTCTTCACCACGGGCGGCCGCCGCACCCCACCGGAACCCCCGGCGGAAGCCCCGGGCTGGCAGACGGCCCTGGAGGTCCGGGGGGAGGCGGCGGCGAGGCGGGGGTAGCGGGGGCGGGGGCGGGCGCCGGAGCCCCTCGCCGTCACCTGCCCCTACGGGCACCGCGTGCGCTGTACGCGCACTCCTGCGTCCGGGGTCCGCGGTATGGGCGGATCCGGGCACGGCCCGATGGCTCGGCCGGGCGTAGCCCGGAACCACGACGGGCGCAGCCCGGACAGCCCGCCGGAGACAAGGCCTCGCATCGGGTCCGGGCACGGCCCAGGGCCGGGTCGGGCGCAGCCCGGACAGCCCGCCGGAGACAAGGCCTCGCATCGGGCACGGCCCGGGGCCAGGTCAAGCGCAGCCCGGGAAGCCCGCCGGAGGCAAGGCCTCGCATCGGGTCCGGGCTTCGCCCGGGGAACGGTGGAAGGGCGGGGCGGGGAGAGTCCCGCGCAGCGGCCCGTTCGAACCGCCCGCCGAGGCACCCCGCCCTGGCTGCGGCTGCGCGGAGCGATCGGCCGACGCCCGCATCGGCCGCCCGGCCTGCCCGACTCCCTGACCGGGCCGAGGGCCGTGCGACCCGCTGCGCTCCCGGCCGCCGTCGGCAACATCACCACCGGCATGCCCGGTCGCCGCCGGACCGTCCCGGCCCAGGGCGTCCGGTCGCCTGGTCACGGCCGCGCCGCACCCGACCTCCCCGACCACGGGCCCAGGCTCCCGACCCCCCAGCGGCCAGCGTTCACGCCGAGTCGCGGATCACCAGCTCCGGCTCGAACAGCACGGCCTCCGGCGCGGACCCGGCGGCCATGCCCGCGACCCGGTCCAGCAGCAGGCGGACCATCTCCGCCGCCATGTCCTCCACCGGCTGGCGGACCGTGGTCAGCCGGGGCCGGGAGGCCACGGCCGCGCCGGAGTCGTCGAAGCCGACCACCGCCACGTCCTCGGGGATCCGGCGGCCGTGCTCGCGCAGTACCAGGCAGGCGCCCTGCGCCATCAGGTCGTTCGCCGCGAACACCCCGTCCAGGTCCGGCTGTTCGGCCAGCAGCACCCGCATCGCCTGCTCCCCGCCGTCCAGCGTGAAGTCCGCCTCGGCCACCCGCACGGCCGCGGCGCCACCGCCGCCCGGCAGCGCCTCGCGGAACCCCGCCACCCGCTCCCGGCTCGCCGGCACGTCCGCCGGGCCGCCGATCGCGACCAACCGCCTACGGCCCCCCGCCAGAAGGTGCCGGGCGGCGAGCCCCCCGCCCTCGCGGTGCCTCAGGTCGACCCAGTCCAGCGGGACCGGGGGCGCGGGACGCGCGAAGAGCACGGCGGGCAGGGCCGCGGCCGCGAGCATGCCGGGCAGCGGGTCGTGGCCGTCGGTGGTGACGAGCAGCGCGCCGTCCGCACCGCCCTGGGCGAGGTACGCCAGGACCTGCGCCCGGTCCTGCTCCCCGTCGGCGAACATCAGCACCGGGTGCACCCCGCGCGGTCGCAGCGCCCGTACGACTCCGCTGACCACCCGCCCGAAGAACGGGTCCTGGAGCACCCGGCCGGAGTCGGCCCCCGCACCGGACACCACCAGCGCGACCGCGCCCGAGCGCCGGGTCACCAGCGAGCGGGCCGCCCGGTTCGGCACGTACCCGGTCGCCGCTACGGCCTGCTGGACCGCCTGCTGGATGACCGGGTCGACGTTGCGGACGCCGTTGACCACGCGGGACACCGTGGCCCGGGACACCCCGGCGGCGCGCGCCACGTCTTCCAGGGTCGGGGCCGTCCCGGCCCCGGTGCTCGCTGCATCCATGGCGGCACTCTAGGCCGTCTCAGGCCCCGATCGTCCCCCGGAGCGGCAGGTCGCCCGCGCTGAGACCGGCGAGGACCTCGAAGCGGCCCGGTTCCGTGACCCAGCAGCCGGAGCCGGGGCTCCAGTACTGGAGGGCGCGCACGGGGACCCGTACGTACGCCGTCACCCGCTCCCCCGGCTCCGCCTCCACGGCCGCCCATCCCGCGAGCCAGCGCACGGGACGTTCGACCGCCGAGTCGGGGCGGGAGAGGTGGAGTTGGACGATCTGGCGGCCACCTCGGGTGCCCGTGTTGCGGAGGGTCACGGGGACCTCGAAGCCTCCGCCGGGGAGCGGTTCGGGTGCGCCGAGCCGCTCGAACTCCCAAGTGGTGTAGCCGAGTCCGTGCCCGAACCAGTACGCGGGCTCCGTTCCCGCGCGCAGCCAGGCGCGGTGGCCGATGTGCAAACCTTCTTCGTACGGGAGTTGGCCGCCGACGGGGTGCGTGGTGCGTACGGGGGCCTCGGCGAGGGTGGCCGGCCAGGTGGTGGGGAGCCGCCCGCCGGGTTCGACGCGACCGAGGAGCACGTCGGCGACGGCGTGCCCGCCCTCCTGGCCGGGGAACCAGGTGAGCAGCACGGCACCGACGGCCTTGCGCCAGGGCAGTTCGACGGGCCCGCCGGAGTTGACCACGACGACGGTACGGGGATTCGCGCGGGCGATCTCCGCCACCAACTCGTCCTGGGGCGGCGGCAGTCGGAGCGAGTCGCGGTCGAAGCCCTCGGACTCCCCGCCTTCGGTGGTGCCGACGACCACGACGGCGGCATCGGCGACGCGGGCGGCGGCCACGGCGGCCGCCCGCGCCCCGGCCGGATCGGGCGGGGGCGGGACGGCGGTGAGGACGGTGGCCCGGCCGGTGCCGGGGGCGAGCGCGCGGCGGGCGACGACGTGCACGGGGCGGCCCGCCGTGAGCGGGATCCGGGCGGTCCGCTGGGGCGGGCGGACGTGGATGACGGCCGGATCGTCGGTCTCGGGCGGGAACTCGCCGGTGAGCACGGTCGTTCCATCCACAGTGAGGCGGAGCGCGCCGAAGCCTCCGAGCCCGAGGGTCCAGGGTCCGGTCGCGTCGGGGTGGAGTACGGTGGCGAGCTCGATGGTGTGGGCGCCGGGCGGCAGGGCGGGTTCCAGGACCCGGCCGGACGGCTGGTGCCCCGAGCAGAGCACCGCCCCGGCGGCGTCGAGCACGCGCAGCCGCACGCCCGGCTCGCCGCTCTCCGGGTCGCGCGCGTACCGCGCGCCCAGCGGAGCCGGCCCGCCGCTGCCCTCGGGCGCGGGACCGGGCTCGTACAGGACCCGGACGCGGGGCGGCAGCGCCTCCCGCAGCCCGTCGAGCGGACTGACCACGCGCTGCGGGAACACCTCGGAGCTACCGCCGCCCTGTACGCGGGGTTCGTCGGCGTGCATCCCGATCACGGCAACGCTGTTCAGCGCGTCGGGGTCCAGGGGCAGCACTCCACGGTTCTCCAGGAGCACGAAGCTGGCGGCGGCTGCGGCGCGCAGCTCTTCGCGGATACGGGTGCGGGAGTGGGAGCGGGTCCGGATGTCGGCGGTGTAGGGGGCGGGATCGGGATCGGTGATCTTGGCGGGCTCGGCGGGCTCGGCGGGGCCCAGGCGGCTGCGGGGGATGACCGGGCTGACCGGGCTGACCGGGCTGACCCGGCCAGGAGCTTCGGCCGGGCCGATGTGCCGCTCCGGCGCCTCGGCGGACTCAGAGAACTCCCGGAACCCCGCGATCTCCGGGGTGGCCGGCAGGTCCCCGAGGACACCCACACGCCCGGCGAGGCGCAGCAGCCTGCGCACCTTCTGCTCCACCGCGTCGGCCGGGACCCGGCCGCTGCGCAGTGCCTCCAGCAGCGCCTCGCCCCAGGGCCCGCCAGGGCCCGGCATCGCCAGGTCCTGCGCGGCGACGGCCGAGGCCGCGGTGGAGCGGACGCCGCCCCAGTCGGAGACGACCACCCCGTCGAAGCCCCACTCACCCTTCAGGGGTTCGGCGAGCAGGGAACTTTCGCTCATGGTCGTGCCGTTGACCTTGTTGTACGCCGACATGACGAGCCACACCCCGGCCCGGACGGCGGCCTCGAAGGGCGCGAGGTACAGCTCGCGCAGCACGCGCTCGTCGAGTCGCACGTCGAGGGTGAGACGCCCGGTCTCGGAATCGTTGGCGACATAGTGCTTCGCCGTCGCGGCCACCCCTCGCGACTGGATTCCGCGGATGAGGGCCGCCCCCGTACGGCCCGCGAGCAGCGGGTCTTCGGAGAAGCACTCGAAGTGGCGTCCGGCGAGCGGGCTCCGGTGCAGGTTCAGGGTGGGCGCGAGGAGGACGTGGACGCCTTTGCGGCGGGCCTCGTCGCCGAGCAGCTCTCCCAGTCGGCGGACCCTGTCCTCGTCCCACAGCGCCCCGAGGGCGGTGGGCGAAGGTAGCAGGGCCGACGTGCATCGCTCGTCCCAGCCGGGCCCGCGCACACCGGCCGGACCGTCCGAGAAGACGATCTCCCGGAGCCCCACGTCCGGTTCGGGGTGGGTCCGCCACGTATCGGCCCCGGTCAGCAGGCGCACCTGCTGCTCGGGATCCAACTTGTCCGCCAGGCGTTCGACTTCACCGTCGCGCATGTCCACCCCTTACACACCAGCCGTCCGGATCACTGGGAGAGCGCTCTCCCACATGCTCCCGGCACCCCGGATCGACTGTCAACGCCCTTGTGTGAACCGGGGCCGGCCCGGCGAGCGGTCAGGCCGAGACGGGGTACGCGGCCTGGAAGGCCAGGCGGGCATCCGCGCCCTCCGCGATTCCGGCGAGCAGCGCGTCGAGTTCGAGGAACGCCTCCCAGCGCTCGGTGCCGGGCGGCGACGCCCGCACGAGGCGGTCGATCAGCAGGTCCTCCAGCTCGGCGACCCGTTTGCCCTTCCACACCTTGTCGGCGGCGCTGACCAGCAGTTCCTCGATGCTCACCGCGGGTGCCGACCAGCTGGCGTGGGTGGCGGCGAAGCGGGCCCGCGCCGGGGTGAACCCGTGCGCGAGGAGCAGCTCCCGACCGGCCGGTTCGTGCGCGGAGCCGGGGCCTGCGAGTTCGGCGGTGTGTACCGCCTTGCCGATGTCGTGCGTGGCCGCGCCGAACAGAACGGCCTCGCGGTCGAAGGTCAGCGCCGGGTGGAACTCGGCCAACCAGTCGGCCAGTTGGCACGCCACTTCGTGCACGAGCCGCAGATGCGCCGCCAGCCGGGGCGGCGCGGCCAGCTCGCGCAGAAGCGCGGCCACGGCCTCCGGGAGGGGGCGCAGCGGCGGGTCGGCCGGGGCGTCGAGCGCCCGGGCGAGGAGGTCGGATCGGGGCATCCGGCCAGGCTAGCCGGGGGCGCGTCGCCTGGGGGCACTCCCCCACCCAGGACCCGCGCCCGCCCCGGCCCGCTCACTCGTACTCCGTACCGCCCTTGCGCGTCAGGTACGCAGGGCTGACCGCCTTGGCGATGGCGCGGCCGCCGACCACCGGACTGTAGCGCTCCGCCACCGGGCGGATGACGACGCCCTCGCGCAGGTGCAGGCTCCGCCCGGACACGGTCTCGCGTCCGCTCGCCCACTCCAGCACCACGTCGAGGCTGTACGGTCCCTCGAACAGCTTTGGCACCAAGGGCAGTTCGCCGTCCGGGAAGACCTCCGCCGGGTCCAGCCAACGCACCTGTCCGTCGATCTCGGCGGAGACGTCGAAGACCGCGTACGCGGGTGGCGTGTCGGCCGTGTGCGCGCCGGTCCCGTACGCCAGGTCCTGCACCCCCTTCCCGTACACCTCGCCGAAGATCCCGACCCGGGTCGCCCCGAGCCGCTCGGCCAACCCGGCGGCGGCTTCGGGGACTCCGTGGCCGCGTACGGCCCGCCAGTAGAGGTTGCGCTCGTCCTCCTTGAGCCCGAGGTTCTTGGATCCGAAGCCCTTGGAGGAGACCAGTACGTGGCCGTCCTCGGCGAGGTACGTCAACAGACAGGCGGTGCCGTGCAGTTTCTCGGTGAGGACCACCGGCTCACCGGGCTCGAAGATGTCCGGGTAGCGCTGGAGATTCTCGATGTCCACCCATGGCAGCAGCTCGGGGGCGGCCTCGACGTCTCCGTTCATCGTCGTCGGGATCGGCGGGGCCCATTTCGTGATGCCGAGCAACTCCGCGAAGTCCGTGCCCTCTTTGGCCGCCTGAACGAGATCCACGTCGGCCAGGGCGCGCGGACGGCACACCAGGCCCTGCGACAGCTCGCCGCGCAGCCGGACGGCCTTGACCCGGTTCGCGTCGCCGCCGGCGAGGCGGCCGGTCAGGCCGAGCTCGTCGATCAACGTGGGCGGTATTACGGCTTGTTCGGGTATGTACAGCGCGTAATCGCCGGTTCGGTAGGCGTCTTTGGCTACGACGGCCCGGTAGAGGCCCACTTGCGCGAGCTCCAACGCGTCGGCGTTCGGGTGCGGATGGACTGCGAGCTCTTCGGCGGTGACCCGCAGGGTCGACATGGCGGTGCTCCTCGGAAGTGTCGGCTTCAGCTATCGGCAAGCCACTCTGTGGCCCCCCGATTCCGCTGGTCCACCGCTTATCGAGATGCTAGGGCCGCCCACGGACGCCCCGGCGGGACCACCCCCGGTCCCTCCGGCTGCCCGTCCGACCCCCCTCAGACGCCCGATCGACAGCCGGCGGCGGCCGGTCTTCACCCCGCCCCGGCGGCCCGGCATTGTGGGTGAGTACGGCCCCGCCCGCGCGGAGGGGTTCGCGTGCGGCGATCATGTGCGCGGGCACGGCATTCGCACTGCGCACCACAGGAGGCTCACATGTCACACATGCCACGTCGTCCGGTCACCGTCGTCACCGGAGGCAGCCGCGGCATCGGCGCCGCCACCTGCGTCCGGCTCGCCTCCGACGGGCACGACCTCGTGCTCGGCTACCTCCACGACGACGCGGCCGCCAAAGCCACCGCCGAGCGCGTACGGGCGGCCGGCGCCCGATGCGTGACCGTGCGCGGCGACAGCTCCGAGGAGAGCGGGGTCGAGCGGCTCTTCGACATCGCCGGGGCCGAGTTCGGAGCGGTGACCGGCCTGGTCAACAACGCCGGGGTGACCGGCACCCCCGGTCGGCTCGCCGACACCCGGATCGAGGATCTGCGCCGCGTGCTGGACGTGAACCTCTTCGGGTACCTGCTCTGCTGCCGCCGGGCCGCCCAGGACATGGCCGCGTCCGGCGGCGGGGCGATCGTCAACGTCTCCTCCGCGGCCGCCACCCTCGGCAGCCCCGGACGCTACGTCCACTACGCCGCGACCAAGGCCGCAACCGACACCTTGACCCTCGGGCTGGCCAAGGAACTCGGGCCGGACGGGATCCGTGTCAACGCCGTGGCGCCCGGCATCATCGAGACCGACATGCACGCCACCATGGGCGACCCGGACCGCCCGGCGCTCGCCGCCGCCGAGATCCCGCTCGGGCGGGCCGGGCAGCCCACGGAGGTCGCCGCGGCCATCGCCTGGCTGCTGTCCCCGGACGCCGCGTACACGACCGGGGCCATCCTCCGTGTCTCCGGCGGCCGCTGAGCCAGGCCGGGCCGGCGAGCCGCTGGCCTAGCCTCCGCTCTCGAAGGCGGCCCGCGTGGACGGACCGTAGATGCCCAGCGGGTCGCCCTTGATGCTGCGGTTCTGCTGGAGCTGGGTGACTCCGCGCCGGGTCTGTTCGTCGTAGACCCCGGTGACGGAGACGTACGTGAACCCCTGCGCGTACAGCCGCCCCTGGAGGGTGCGCACCTCGGGCCCGCTGTCCCCGGGGCGCAGCGTCCCGGGGACGGCGGGCGGCGGCTGCGCGGCGCCGGTCGGCCCGGGTGACCGGGTGTCCCGGCTCGCGCTCGCCGACGGACCGGGGGCGGGCGGGGCCGTCGTGGCCCGCGCCGGGAGCACGGGAACGGAGAGGTCGGGGCGCACCACGGCCCGCGGCGGCTCCTGCTCGGGGCCGCGCAGCAGGAGCACCAGAGCGCCCGCCGCGCAGAGTGCGAGCAGGGCGAGGACGGCGAACGGGAGCCGGCTGCCGCCCTGTTTCCGCCGGCCGGCCACGGACATCCGTGCGGTGGGCGGCTCCGGCGCCGTGGAAGGCGTCGCTGAAGGCTTCGCTGAAGATGTCGCGAACCACGGCTCCGACGCCGGTCCGGTCTCAGGCCAGGCAGGAGCCGGGGCAGGCGCCGGAGCCTGGGCCTGGGCCTGGGAAGGGGACTGCGAAGGGGCCTGGAAAGCGGCCGACGGGCCGTTCGGCGGGGTCGCGGGGGCGACGTAGGGGCGTACGAGCAGGCGGTCGGCGGGGACGCCGCCGCTTTCATCGGGGTCTGGGGACATGGTTGTCTCCCGGCGGGTGCGGGGGCCGGCGCGGCGGTGCGGCGCCGGCCCCCTGCCCGGCCGGTCAGGCCCTGCGCCGCCGGGCGACCAGGACCATACCGGTTCCGGCGGCCAGCACAAGGGCCCCGCCGATCGCCAGCGGCACGGCCGCGCCCGCTCCGGTCAGGGCGAGTCCGCCGCCCGAACCGCCCGAGCCGGAGGCACCCCCGGTGACGTTCATGGGAGCGCTGCCGGACGGGGACGGGGACGGGGAGCCGGACCCGCCCGGTGTGCCCGGCTTCGGGGTGGCGGGAGCGGTCGGCGTGCCGGGCGCGGGCACGGAGGCCGACGGGGTGAGGGCGGCGGACTTCGGCGGGTTCACGACGGGGACCGGATTGCCCGGCAGGCAGCCGGTGAAGGGGTAGTGGTGCGTCTCCGCGCCCTCCGTGCCGGTCAGCGACTTCGCGATGACCGAACCGTTGACCGGGCCGCCGGAGCCCAAGTCGAAGGCGGCGTCCGGCGCGAGGACGCTGCCGGGCCAGGCGTTGCCGCTGTTCTTGGCCACCTTCGTGGCGTCGGGGAAGTTCCACAGGAGCTTCGCGCGGACCTGGCCTTCGGCGGCGCCGGCCGTCTTGTCGTCGAGGACCTCGCGCCCGGCCGCCTCGTCCCAGAGGAAGAAGCCGGTGGTCCCGGCCTTCGCCTGGTCGTAGGCGGCGCCCTTGACGTTGACCACGGTCACCGCGCCGGCCGGCACCTTGATCCGGATCTCCTTGGCCTTCTCCAGCTCGGCGGCCGGGACGGTGAAGCCGTTGAACCGTGCGTCGGTGCCGGTCAGCCGGAGGTTCGAACCGTCCAGGTGCCACTGCGCCGAGGCCGACTGGGGAGCGGCGGCCAAGATGCCGGAGGCCTTGCGCAGCGTGCGGAACTCGGCGGCGAAGTCGATGGGCGAGGGAGCCCCGGTCACCTTGCCGTGGTGGGCCTCGGCAGTGCCGGAGAGGGTGCCGCCGTAGGTGCCGTTGCCGTTCATCACCTGGACGGTGCCGCGGATGTCGCCCGCCACCACGAGGGCGTTGCCGCCCGGGAGCGCCTTGACCTGTTGCGCGGTGAGCTCCTGGCCGACGGTGAAGCCACCCCGGAAGTCGGCGTTCCCGCCGATCGCCACGGCGCCTTCGGCATCGGGGCTGTGCCGGTCGTCGCCCTCGATGAACTCGCCGTAGAGGCCGGCCGCACCGAGCGCCGCGGTGCAGGTCGCGGGGGTCGGCGCCGGAGCGGCGACGGCGAGGGGTGCCGCGGCGAGGACGCCGATGGCGGTCACGGCGAGGGAACCGCCGATCGCGGCCGAGGCTAGCGAAGAGCGGACGGATATAGACATGTGGGACATCTCCGAAGTGCGGCTCATGCGGTGGCGCTTACCTCCCGGCGACGCGGACGACGCGGACGACGCGGACGACGCGGACGACGACGCGATCGGCGGTCCGGGCGGTGGTGCTCGACCGGCGCACTCTTTCCCTCGGGGATGCCCCAGGTCAAGCCGGATGTCCGATGCATCCCATCCGTCCGGTGTGTACGCGAAGTCTTCGCTGGAATCTTCACCGAAACCATCCCATCGGGGTCGAGTTCGCTGCCAGGCCGACCAGTTGAGCCGGCGGCGAAAGCAAGCGCAACCACAGCCCCCCCCGCCCCCCGCGGTCGGGGGGGGGTCACTCCCCCGGGGGGGCGGGGCGGACGCCCGCC
>NZ_JBHYVM010000003.1:289905-293816 GCF_042750105.1 Streptomyces sp. NPDC059443
CAGAGTGTTTGTTTGTGTGAGTGTGTTTTTAATCGCGGGGGGTGTCCACCCCCCCCCACCCGGAGCACCCCCCCCCCCCCCCCCCTCTCACCCCCGCCACACCCCCCCCCCCACAACTCCTGCCCAACGGCCTACCGGTGGTCGGCGGTGGAACTCTCCCGGGTGGCGGCGGGAAGGACTCGCGCAGGGGCTGCGGAGGCGGTGGCGGCCCGCGCCCGTCCCGACACGGAGGTGACCCAGACCGTGACGGCCGCCAGACCCATCAGCGCGGCTCCGGTCAACGGGGCGGCGGACACCGAGATGCCGTCGACCACCAGGCCGCCGGACAACGCCCCCGCCGCTATGGCCAGGTTGAACATCGCGACCATCAGCGAGGACGAGGCCTCCGCCTCCTCCGGGGCCGCCTTGATCATCCAGCCCTGGAGGCTCACCGAGACCCCGCCGTACGCGAGCCCCCACGCCAGCAGCAGCACCGTCCCGGCGGCCGCCCCCGGCACGGTGGCGATCAACGCGAGGATCACGGCGAGCGAGGCGCCGACCGCCAGCAGCGTACGGTGCGCATCGCGCGCGCCCGCGAGGAAGTTCCCCGCCACGCCCGCGACTCCGTAGCCCAACAGGAGGGTGCTCACGAAGCCCGCGCCGACCCCCGAGACGTCCTGGAGGATCGGCCGTACGAACGTGTACGCGGCGAACTGCCCGGTCACGACCAGGAAGGTGACGGCCACACCGGCCCGGACCCCGCGGTTGCTCCGGAGGAGGGCGGGGAGCTGGGCGAAGGTGATGCGGCGGGTCGGCGGCAGCGGAGGCAGCAGCAGGAGCAGGGCTGCCAGGGTGAGCGCTCCGAGTCCGCCGACGGCGGCGAAGGCCGTCCGCCAGCCGCCGAGTTCGCCGAGCAGGGTCCCGGCGGGGACGCCGAGCACCGAGGCCGTGGGCACTCCCCCGAAGACGAGCGCGGTGGCCCGGCCGACGTGCCGCTCGGGTACGAGGCGCACCGCGAGCCCGCCGGCTATGGCCCAGAAGCCCCCGACGCTGACCCCGACGAGCAGCCGGGCCCCCAGGACCACCCCGAAGCCCGGGGCCAGGGCGACGACCAGGTTGGCGACGGCCATCAGGGCGATCAGCCCGACCAGCACGAAGCGCCGGTCGAGCCGGCCGGCGCCGACGGTCACGAGCGGCGCGCAGAACCCGGCGACGAGCCCCGGCACGGTGACCATCAGTCCGGCGGTGCCGTCGGATACGCCGAGTTCGGCGCCGACCGAGGTGAGCAGGCCGACGGGCAGCAGCTCGGAGGTGATGAGGCAGAAGATCCCGAGCGCCACGGCACCCACGGCACCCCATCCCTTCCATCCGGCGGTCTCCGGGGCGGGGGTCGGGGCGGTCGCTGAGGCGGGGGTCGGGGCGGGATCCGGCTCGGCGGTCGGCCCCGAGGGCGGCCTGGGGCTCGACTCAGGGGTCGGATCAGCGGCCTGCCCGGGATCAGGGGCAGGCTTCGAAGGGCGGTCGTCGCCGGGCGCGGCAGCTGCGGTCATGGATCGGCACTCCGTACGGACAGGCGGGCAAGCGGACAGGCGGGCGTGCGGGCGTGCGGGCGGGGGCCCGAGGATCTCCCCACCCGGCGGGCAGACGCCGCCGGGCAGGCCCGTCCGCGGGCCCGGCACGGCAGCCCGGAGCGCCGGGGGTCGCGCCTCCCCCGGCATCCGTGCTGTCGTTCCCGTCCGAACCTTGTCCGGGATTTCCCGTCCGGTCCACCCCCGTCCACGCACGCGCCCTCCCGGACCGGTGAAACCTCCCGGCGTGGCAGAAACGATCAGGGTGGCCGCGGCGAACCGTTCCGGCAACGCCTCCGGAGCATCCGGCCCCTCCCCGGGCCCACCGCGGCCTCGCCCACACGCCCGGGCACGGGATCCGGCAGGGCCGCCCGTGCGGCATGGTGGTCCGATGCAGTTACGCCGGGTCCTGCCCCTCTCCCTCGTCGCGCTCCTCGCGAGCGCCGGCTGCGTATCGGTCGGCCCGCAGGGTCCCGACGGGCCCGCGCGTGGCTCCGTACCGCCCGCCGACGCGCCCGATGCCCCCGCTGCGGACCGTTCGGCCGGGCCCGGTGGACCGGCCGGGCCAGGAGGTCCGGTCAACGCGTCCGATCCGCACGGGCTGCCCCTCGGCAGGCTCCCCTCCTCCGCCGCGCCCACGGCCGGAGCCGGGCCGGGGGCGCCGGGCCCCGACCCCTCCCACCGCTCCGCGAAAACACCCCGCAAGGGGGCCGAACACCGCGCGAAGCCCGCCGCCCCGCGCCACCCGCATCCCCCCAAGGCGCCGCCCGCCCGCTCCGGACGGAAGCCGGCCCCACCGGCCAGCCTGGACGAGTTGTGCGCGGCCGCCGAGGGCTCCGTACCGCCGTCCATCGTCGACCTCTGCCTTCGCCAGTCAGGCCGCTGAAGGCCCCCGGACCCCCGCCCGAACCCCCACCCAACCCGTTGGCCGAACCCCTGCCCGAACCGCCGCCCAACCCGTTGGCCGAACCGCCGCCCGAACACCGCTGACCTGCGCGGACACCCGCATACTCTGGTCGGGCTTGACCCTCACACCGTGTCAGGGCCTGCACTGGAAGGCGTCATGTTCACCATCGGAGACTTCGCCAAGCACGGCCGGGTATCGGTCCGCATGCTGCGTCACTACGACGCCCTCGGACTGCTTCGCCCGGCCCGTGTCGACCCCGCCAGCGGCTACCGCTACTACGAGGCCGGGCAGCTCGCCCGCCTCAACCGTGTCATCGCGCTCAAGGAGCTCGGCTTCAGCCTGGACCAGGTGGGGTCGATACTCGACGAGCTCGTGGGCCCGGAGGAGCTGCGCGGCATGCTGCGGCTGCGGCAGGCGGAACTGGAGTCGGCCATGGCCGCCGCGGCGGCCCGGCTGGCCCAGGTCGAGACGAGGCTCCGGATCATCGAGAACGAGGGAACCATGTCTTCCATCGACATCGTCGTGAAGAGCCTTCCGCCCGTCCGCCTCGCCGAGCTGAGCGGGGTCGCGGCGAGCTACGAGCCCGGGGACATCACCCCGGTCATCGGCCCGCTCTACGAGGAACTGTGCCACCGCATCGAGGCCGCCGGGGTGACGCCCACCGCTCCGGGGATCGCGTACTACGAGGACGCAGGGGACGCGTCGCGGCCCGGCGCCGTCCTGGTCCACGCCGGGCTGCCGGTGGCGGCGGGCGTCCGTGCCGAAGACCTCGGGGGCGGGGTACGGATCGTCGTGCTGCCCGCCGTCGAACGGGCCGCGACGGTCGTGCACCGGGGTTCGATGGATTCCGTACTGCCGACCGCGCAGGCCCTGGCCCAGTGGATCGACGCGAACGGGGAGCGCTCGTCCGGGTACGCCCGCGAACTGACCCTGGCCTGCCCCGAGGACCGCGACCAGTGGGTCACGGAGCTCCAGGAACCCCTCGGCGTCTGACGCTCCCGGCCGACCCGGCCGACGCCCAGGCGGGGAAAGGTTTGGTGTGCGGAACCGACGGAACCGGGTAACGTCTTTGTTTTCGAGGTCGCGGCCCGTCCCCCACCGATGAATCCGTAGATCACTTCACATCATTACCGGGAGAACCCGTGACCGACAGCAAGAACATCAACAACCCCGTGGGCCAGGGCGGCGGCCACCGCAAGAAGCTGTCCCGCGCCGAACGGCAGAACAACGGTCCGCACCGCAACCTCGACCGCCAGGGTGCGGCCGACCAGAAGGCGGAGCTGGTGCGCAAGATGCGCGAGAAGGCACGCGCGACCGAGGGCGCGGCCGACGGCGCCGGGCAGACGGGCGACGACGCCGCGCAGAGCTGACGCACCGCCGCCGCGGGGCGGCGCCGCACGGGGCAGGGCCCGGCCGCCCGCCCCCCCGGGCGGCCCCCCGGGGCGGATTGGGGGGCG
>NZ_JBHYVM010000003.1:293826-325324 GCF_042750105.1 Streptomyces sp. NPDC059443
GACCCCCTCGACCCCCCCCGCCGGGGGGGGGGGGGCCCGCCGGAGGCGGCGCCGCGCCCGCCCCACCCGCCCCCCCCCCGGGCCCTGCTGCCGTATTGGGTAGGCTCCGCCGGTGCGGCGCGTACTCGTGGTCGGCATCAGCGGAGCCGGCAAATCCACCCTGGCGCGGGAGCTGGGACGGCGGCTCGGGCTGCCGTACCACGAGATGGACGCCCTCCACTTCGCCGGGCCGGGTTGGGCCGTCAGCCCCTCCTACGCCGCTGACGCGGCCCGGATCGCGGCGGGCGAGCGGTGGGTCCTCGACTCGTACGGGCCCGAAGACGTACGCGAACCGCTCTGGCGGCGGGCCGACACCGTGGTGTGGCTCGACCATCCCCGGCACGTCGTCATGCGGCGGGTGCTACTGCGCTCGCTGCGCCGCAGCCTGCTGCGGGAGCGGCTGTTCGGCGGCAACCGGGAGCGGTGGCGCGAGTGGCTGCGCGCCGACCATCCCGCCTGGTGGGCCTGGTCGCGCTACGGGGCCCGGCGCGCGGAGATCGGCCTGCTGGCCGGTGACCCGCGGTTCGCCCCGCTGCGGGTGGTCCGGCTGCGCTCCCCGGCGGCCGCCGATGCCTGGCTGCGGGCTCAGCGTCCGGCCGGGCGGCGGCCGCAGACGTAGGCGCAGCCCCGTACGGTGCCGCGGACCGTACCCCGCCGGGCCGTACGCAGGCGGCGCATCGTGTCGTGGCCGCGCCGGCGCCACTCGGCCCGGGGCAGCCCGGCGCGCTGGCCGCCGCCGGTGATCAGGGCGTTGACGGGGGCGTGGGCGTCGGCGGCGAGCCCCTTGGCGACCAGGACCCCGACCACGAGCGGAACCAGGGCCACGGCCAGCGCCGAACCGGCGATGGTCACTTGCTGCTGCATCCGCGGGCGGTTCACGGTACGCGCGGTCGTGGCGGCGGTGGCGGTAGCGGCGGCGGTAGCAGTGGCGACCGCGGTCTCGGAGGTCATGCCCCTATTCGATCAGCGGGGGCACGCCGGGGAATCGGCGCGGATACTCAGGCTGTTGGGTGTGAGGTACTCAGACGCACGCCCGTGCGCCTGTGCGCCCGTACGACCGGCTCAACCGAACGAGGGGGCAGCGGCAAGTGACCACACCCGGGCACAACTTCGAACCGGCGAGCGGCGACGGCCCGCCACCACCCGAAGCGGGACGGGCGGCGGAGCTCCGTACCGCGTACGAGGGGCTGTTGCAGATCCGCCGCCTGGTCAACGGACCGGCGGGCGCCACGGTTCCCGCCCCCTGGGAGCTGCGCCTGATGCCGCGCGCGGTGGCCCTCGTACTGGAGGCGGCGGGCATCCCCGCGTCGGCGCGGGATCCGCAGGACCCCGAGGGCCGGCGCACCCGGACCGGCTACCGGGTGGGTCCGGCCGCGTCCGGGGAAGGCCGCGTGGAGGTGACCTGGCTCGGCCCACCGGGCAGCGGCGCGGCGGAGGAGGAACAGGAACGCCTGACGTCCTGCGCGGCCGCACTCGAACCGCTCGGCTGGATCTGCCTGCTGTACCGCGGCCCGCGCCGACGCCGTTTCCTGGAGGTGGAACCCCCGCCGGCTCCCTGACCGACCGGCCGGCTGAAATCCAGTACCCCTGTGCGGTAACGCGGGGGCACACTCACCCGACCTCGTCACCGGTGTGCTCGGGCACGCGGATGCGCCGCTCCGTCGCGGCCGTCAGCGCGGGTACGGCCACGTCCGCCGCGGGGCCCATCCGACAGCCGGACCAGCGCGGCCCCGGCCGCCGCCGGCCAGGCGGGGGCGCCGGACGCCAGATCGGTGAGGGGCCTCAGCGCCGACAGCCGTACGTCGGCACGCGCGTCGGCGGTCCGCGGGCCCGCCGCAGCCGGATTGTCAGCGCCGGTACCGTTCGGCCAGTTCCGCCACGGCCTCCGCGAGGGTCCGGCGCAGCTCCGGCGGGCCGAGGACCTCGGCGTCCGGGCCGAGGCGGAGCAGGTCGCCGACGGCGATCGCCCCGGATTCGACGGCGAGTTCCACCCGTACCCAGCCGTCGGCGTCGGGCGGCCCGGCGGTGGCGAGGGACCGGACACCCGCCGCCCCGAACTGCATCGGCAGCAGCTGCCGGGCGCGCGGGGAGAGCCGTACGGTGGCGGTCTGCCGGTGCGTGGCCGCCTCCGGGCGGCGGGCCGACCGCTGCCAGTACTCGGCGAGTTCGAACCCCACGGGTCGTACGAAGCCGTCGGCGAGGGTGTCCACAGTGCGGAACCGGCCCACCCGGTAGGTCCGCACGGCGGTATCAACGGCTTCCCCGGCCCCGCCAGTCTCCCCGGCCTCCGCGGCCCTGGCCACCAGGTACCAGATGCCGCCCTTGAGGACGAGCCCGAGCGGCCACAGCTCTCGCCGTACCTCGCCGCGCCAGCGGCGGTAGTCGGCGCGCAGGATCCGCTGGTCCCACACGGCCTGGGCGATCTGCGCGAGGTGCGGGACGGGGTCGGCGTCGCGGAACCAGGCGGTGGCGTCGAGGTGGAAGCGCTGCTGGATCTGCCGGGTCCGGTCGGCGAGGCCGGCGGGCAGGGCGGCCTGGAGCTTCAGCTGGGCGGCGGCGAGGTCACCGCCGAGGCCGAGGTCCCGGGCGGGGCCGGGGGCCCCGGCGAGGAACAGGGAGCCGGCCTGGGCATCGGTCAGACCGGTGAGGCGGGTGCGGTAGCCGTCCATGAGCCGGAAGCCCCCGGCCGGGCCGCGGTCGGCGTGGACCGGGACTCCGCAGGCGCCGAGGGCTTCGACGTCGCGGTAGACGGTGCGGACGGAGACCTCCAGCTCGGCCGCGAGCTCGGGGGCGGTCATCCGGCCCCGGTTCTGGAGGAGCAGGAGGAGGGAGAGGACCCGGTCGGCGCGCATGACGCGATTGTCCGGCATACCTGACAGGAGATGTCAGGTATGCCGGACAGGCTGACGCCGAGCGGGCCGCCCGGTGATCAGCAACGGGACCAGGGCCCGCCCCCACCCCAGGAGGCACCATGCCGACGCCCGCGCCCACGCCCACCCCCGCTCCCACCCCCACCGCCGGCGGTTTCACGTTCAAGAACTGGGAGGAGCACCCGATCGGCCAGGCGGACACCTTCCCCCGCCTGGCCCGCGCCACGGTCACGAACGCCTTCACCGGCACCGTGACCGCCCCGGAGACGGCGTGCGACTACGCGATCGCCTACACCGGAGAGCACATCGGCACCTTCACCGGCATGGAACTGGTCTCCGGCACCGTCGACGGCCGCAAGGGCACCTTCGTCCTGGAGGAACGCGGCACCTTCGACACCACCGGCACCCGCTGCTCCTTCACCGTCGTCCCCGGCTCGGCCACGGAGGACCTCACCGGCCTCACCGGCTCCGGTTCGTTCGTCCACCACCACGGCGACACCTCGGTGGAGTACGCCTTCGCGTACGACCTCCCGTAGCGGCAGTGCCCCGGCCGCCACGGAAGGTCCCGGCCGCTCAGTCCGGGTAGCGCAGCAGCCGCAGCGCGTTGGCGACGACCACGAGGGTGGAGCCCTCGTGGACCAGGACCGCCGGCCGATGCCAAGGCCCATCGCGGTGGCCGGGACCAGGACCGCCACGATGCCCAGGCTCAGCCAGAGGTTCTGGCGGATGATGCGGCTCGCCCGGCGGCTGAGGCCGGTGACGAACGGGAGCCGGCGCAGGTCGTCGGACATCAGTACGATGTCCGCCGTCTCCAGGGCCACCGCCGAACCGGCCGCGCCCATCGCCACCCCGACGGTGGCGCCGGCCATCGCGGGGGCGTCGTTCACTCCGTCGCCGATCATGGCGGTACGGGCACTGCGGCGCAGCCGGGCCACCTCCGCGACCTTGTCTTCGGGGAGCAGCCCGCCCCGGACCTCGTCCATGCCGACCTCGCGACCCACCGCGTCGGCCACCCGCTGGTCGTCGCCGGACAGCATCACGGTGCGGTCCACTCCGAGCCCGCGCAGGGCGGCCACCGTCTCGGCGGCTTCCCGGCGCGGCGCGTCCATCAGGCCCAGGGTGCCGAGCCAGCGGTCTCCCCGGCGGACCAGCATGGTGGTGCGGCCGGTGCCCGAGAGGGCCTCCGTACGGTCGCGGAGCGCGGCCGGGACGGGCGGGCCCGCGAGGCTGTCGGCGTAGACGAGGCTGCCGATGTGCACCGGCTCCCCGTCGAGCTCGGCGAAGACCCTCACCGGCCCGGATCCGCATCCTCGCCCGCCTACTGCGAGCCCCCTGCTCGGTCGCCACGGCGGCGACCGGGCGTAACGCCCCTCACTGGTACGGGTCGGTGATCTCCCGGAGCCGGGTGAGGGCGCTACGGAGCTGCCGCGTGCCCTGTTTGCCGAGGTGGCGGGCCCACTCCCCCTCGACCCGGGCCTCCGCCGCCCGCGCGACGGCCACGGCGGCCTCCCCGCGGGGCGCGATGTGGACCAGCCGGGCGCGGGCGTCGGTCGGGTCGGGGGTGCGGTGGACGTAACCGGCCCGCTCCAGCTGTTCGACCAGGAAGCCCGCGGTCTGTTTGGTGATCCGGGCCTGTTCGGCCAGGTCCGTGACCCGGGTGCCGTCCGGTCCGATGCGCGCGAAGACCCGGCCCTGGGCGACGGTGAAATCGTCGTAGCCGGCCGCCGCGAGGGCGTCGAAGACGCCCGATTCCATGGCCCGGTAGGCGATGAAGCACAGCAGTCCCAGATTGGGTTCGTCCTCGACCCCGGCCATCGCGCACCACCCTTGACTCAGTCAGTCTCTCTGACCAATATTAGACAGAGAGCCTGACCAAAATCCACTACGGATCCATCCAGGCAGCAGGAGGTCGATATGACCGGCACGGCCCGAATGAACCCCGACGAGGTATGGCGGACCATCGACAGCGAGCGGCTCTCCGTGGCCGACCTCCTGGACGACCTGAGCCCGGAGGAGTGGGAGACACCGTCCCTCTGCGCGGGGTGGCGGGTGCGCGACGTCGCCGCCCATCTCACCCTGGCCCAGCTGGGCGTCTTCCCGGTCCTGGTGGCCGCGGTGCGCGCCCGGGGCAGCTTCGACCGCATGATCCACGACACCGCCGTACGGGAATCCGCGCGCCCGGTCCCGGAGTACGCGCCCCGGCTGCGCGCGATGGCCGGATCCCGCCGCAAGGCGCCGGGCGTGACCCACCTGGAGCCGATGCTCGACATCCTGGTGCACGGGCAGGACATCACCGTCCCCCTGGGCCGCACCCGCACGATGCCGACCGGGGCGGCGGCGACCGCCGCGCAGCGGGCCTGGTCGATGGGGTTCCCGTTCCACGCCCGGCGGCGGCTGGCGGGCTTCCGCCTGGCGGCCACGGACTGCGACTGGACGGCCTACGGCGGCAGCAGGGGCGGCAGCCCTCACGGTAACGGGGCTCCGACGGTGGAGGGCCCGGTCTCCGCGCTCCTCATGCTGGTGACCGGCCGGTACTCCGCGGCGCTGCCCCTGCTCTCGGGCCCGGGCCTGCCCGCGCTCGGCGAACGGCTCGGCGAACGGCTCGGCGACACCACGTAGGCACCGCGGGCGCGAGACGGCGTACGCGGAGGCCGGAGACGTCCGACCGGTTCTCCCGATTGCCGCCCCACCCGGGGCCGCGCCCCTCTACCGTGCCCTGGGGGGACGGGCGCGGGACCGAAGGGTGGGGCGGGATGGACGAAGAAGAAGACATGCGGCTGGCGAGGATGACCCCGGAGATCTCCCGCCGCACCTTGGCCCTGCTCCGCGGTGTCGCCGGGCTCGAACCGCCGGAGCAGGTGCCCGAGGAAGCGATGATCACCGCCGACGAGATCCTCGCCGAGTTCGGCACGGACGGGCTCCGCGTGCTGGTGATGACGCTGGCGGCCTGGGCGACGGCGCAGATCGAGAGCGTCGCCGAGCTGAGCCGGCGCAGCCACGAGGCGGTCCTCGACGCCATGGAGCTGGCCTGCCTGGAGGCCGGCGCGGAGGAGTGACCGATCCGGATTCCGGGGTCACCGGACCCCGGAATCGGCCCCGCGTCGGCGACACTGGGTGGAGCGGGGGGTCCCGATCGGAGGCCGTCGTGAGCACACCTTCCCCCATCCGGATCGCTGCCGTCCTGTCCACCGAGCACCGCGGACGGCTCATGTCCCACGCCCGTGAGGTCAATTTCCGCGAGGGTGCGCGCATCTTCGACGAAGGCACCCGGGCGGAATCCTTCTGGATCGTGCGCTCCGGCACGGTGACGCTGGAGCTCCCCGTACCCGGACGCCGGCCCACCCCCATCGAGAGCCTGGGCCCCGGCGAGCTGGTGGGCTGGTCGTGGCTGTTCGCGCCGTACGTGTGGCAGTTGGGCGCGGAGGCGATGACGCCGGTCCGCGCCTACGAGTTCGACGCCACGACCGTCCGCATGCTCATGGACGCCGATCCGGCCTTCGGTTCCGCCATCGGCCACTGGGTCGGGCGCGTCCTCGCGCTCCGGCTCCAGCAGACCCGCACCCGGCTCCTCGACGTGTACGCCCCGCGCTTCGCCGCGAGCTGAGGGCGAGGGCCAGGCCGAGGACCAAGGCCAGAGCCAGGAGCGGAACCGGCGGGGTTACCGGGCGTGTTCGGCCGATTCCGCCGGCCGCTCCCCCACAGGTCAGCGCCCGGCCACCGCTGCGGTCTGCGGTCATGCATGTGCGTTCGGTGACGAGAAGTAGAGGTGCGAACGGGCGTTCCGCTTCCGCATGGGCAAGACTCGCGTCCGTTATCCGACGCAACGACGCGAGGAGTGTTCGACATGCGGTCCATCACCAGGAATCTGGGGCTTTCGTCCGCCGCCATGGGTCTCGCGGCCCTCACCGCCCTGGCCGGGTCAGGCGCGGCCGGCGCCGCACCGTCCGGCGCCGAAGTCCTCTACGCACCGTCCGCGCTCGTCCTGACCGTCACGGACGGCGCCAGCGCCACGAGCGGTACGGTGCTGCGCGCGGTCACCCTCACCTGCGCGCCCCGGCCCGGCGGAACGCACCCGGCTCCGGCCGCCGCCTGCGCCGAATTACGGGCCAACGGCCCCCAGCTCGACGCACTCGCCGAGCCCCGCCCGGACGCGTCGTGTACCAGGGAGTGGGCCCCCGTGACGGTGACGGCCGACGGGGTGTGGCAGGGCCGGCACCTGAGCTACTCCTACACCTACGCCAACTCGTGCGGGCTGCGGAACAGCACGGGCCTGCTGTTCGTCATCTGACCCCACGCCCCCACCCCACCCCACCCCGCTCCGCCCCCGTCAGCCCAGTTCGAGGCTGGTCACGCCGTACATGCCGGTCAGGTCCACGTCCGGCTCCTGGCCGGTGTACATCCGGGCCGTCTCGAAGGCCGGGGCGAGTCCCAGTCCGGTCAGCAGGGCCGCGGCGCGCGGGTGGGCGTCCGGTACGTCCACGGCGACCGTCCCGTCCGGGGCGTGCTCCGCGAGCCGCAGCAGCAGGGTCGAGGCCACCGCCGGGGAGGCGGCGTAGAGCGGGCCGACCCGCGAAGCGCCGGTGCCCGGCCGGATCACGCCGAGCCCTTCGATCCGGCCGTCCCGGACGGCGGCGAGGGCGGTCCGGCCGGGCAGCCCGACCCAGGCGGCGAGGAAGGCGTCGCGCGGTGCGGGGAAGAACCTGCGGTCGTAGGCGGCGAGTTGCCCGAAGGGCAGGGTGGCCGCGTCCACGATCTCCACCCCGGAGGCGGTCGTGGACGCGGACTCGGACGCGGGGCCGGCGCCGGCAGCGGACGCGGCGCGCGGCACCCCTTCGTGGCGGACGTTGTTCCAGGCCGAGCGGAAGCCGGACTTGCGGTAGTTGTCCTGCTGCTCGACCACCCCGTCCAGTCCGACGAGCCTCCCGTCGAGCCGCTGCATGCCGGCCTTCCACATCCGGATGCCGTAGCCCTGGCCGCGGACCTCGGGGCGGGCGATGTAGAAGCCGATGAAGCCGAAGCCCTCCCCGTACCGCACGGCCGAGATGCAGGCGACGGGCTCCCCGCCGACCCGGCCGACGAGGAAGCCGCCCGGGTCGGCCACGGCGAACGCGAACCGGTCGGATTCCCCCGGATTCCAGCCCTCCTCGTCGGCCCAATCCCGGATCAGCGCCATGTCGGCGGCGCTCGCGCCGTTGATCTCGAATCCCGTCATGTCCGGTGTTGTACCAGATGCGAAGGGTGTGCGCAGCCGGGCCCAACCAGCCGTCAGGAGACGGTCGAACGCGGCGCGATCGGCCCGCCCGTTACGATTTTCGGTGCGGCCGGACCAGTACCGGGCAGCCGTTCCACAGCGCCACCCCCACCGCGAGGAGCTCGACCACCCGGTCCCGCTCATCGCGGATCCAGGCCCCGCACTCGCCTGCGAACAGCTTCTCGTACGCGCTGTCGTGCACGGCTCCCTGCGCCGGCAGCCCGTGGACCGCGTGGAGGCCGCGGGCGAGGTCCTCGAAGAAGTTCCACGCCTCCAGCACGGCGCCCGGCGGCGGCGTACGGCGGACCGGGTCCCCGAGCCAGTGCTCGACGCGGGCCAGCTCCAGCTTGGTCGGCCTGCTCGGGGGGTCGGTTCAAAACCCTGTGGAGCGGGCTCCGCGTGCTCCTTAGAGTCGGTGCATGGGAAAGCCGCTCGTCGCAGTGTTCAGTGGGGCCGGGATGTCCACCGATTCCGGGATTCCCGATTACCGGGGGCCGCAGGGGTTGTGGCGGCGGGATGCCGATGCCGAGAAGCTCGTGACGTACGAGTACTACATGGCCGATCCGGAGATCCGGCGGCGGTCCTGGCTGATGCGGGCGGAGCTCGGCGCGCTCGGGGCGCGGCCCAATGCCGCGCACCTCGCCGTGGCCGGGCTGGAGCGCGGCGGGACCCCGGTGCGGGTGATCACGCAGAACGTGGACGGGCTCCAGCAGCTCGCCGGGATGCCCGCGCGCAAGGTGTTCGAGCTGCACGGCACGGCGCGGGCCGTGGTGTGCACGGCCTGCGACGCCCGCACGGGCATGGACGAGGCGCTGGCGCGGGTCGCCGCCGGGGAGGAGGATCCCGCCTGCCTCGCGTGCGGCGGGATCCTCAAGGCGGCGACCGTGATGTTCGGGCAGCGGCTGGACCCCGAGGTACTGGCGCGGGCCGTCGCCGTGGCGAAGGGGTGCGGCGTGTTCGTCGCCGTCGGGTCGACCCTCCAGGTGCAGCCCGCTGCCTCGCTGGCCGGGATGGCCGCGGAGGCCGGGGCCCGCCTGATCATCGTGAACGCGCAGGAGACCCCGTACGACTGCCTCGCCGACGAGGTGATCCGTGAGCCCATCGGGACGGCGCTGCCCGCCCTGCTGGCCCGGATCGCGGCGGCCTAGCCCCGGCCTGGCCCCGGCCTGGCCCCGCGGATCAGGCGATGGTCGCCGGGGTGTCCCGCAGGGTGACGTTCGCGTGGCTCTCCTGGAAGCTCTGATCGGAGACCAGGGTCAGCCGGGCCGTCGACTGGAACTCCGCGAGCGTGGCGGAGCCGCAGGAGACCATCGTGGTCTTGAGCTTGGCGATGGTCAGGGCGAGCCCTTCGTTGAGGTCGCCGGCGTAGGGGACGTAGCCGTCGACGCCTTCCTCGAAGAGCAGGCCCTGGCCGCCCTGGCCGTAGCGCTGCCAGTTGCGGGCACGGTTCGAGCCCTCGCCCCAGTACTCCTTCACGAAGCCGTCCCGGGTGGGGAGCTTCGCGCCGGCCGCCTGGTCGAAGCGGGCGAAGTAGCGGCCCATCATGACGAAGTCGGCTCCCATCGCCAGCGCCAGGGCCACGTGGTAGTCGTGCACCAGGCCGCCGTCGGAGCAGATCGGCACGTACTCGCCGGTGCGCTCGCGGAAGGCGTCCCGGGCGGCGGCCACGTCCAGCACCGCGCTGGCCTGGCCCCGGCCGATGCCCTTCTGATCGCGGGTGATGCAGATGGAGCCGCCGCCCACGCCGACCTTGACGAAGTCCGCCCCGGCCTCGGCGAGGAAGGTGAAGGCTTCACCGTCGACCACGTTGCCGCCGCCGATCGGGATCTCCGGGTAGTGCTTCTTCACCCAGGTCAGCGCTTGCGCCTGCCAGTCGCTGTAGCCGTCGGAGGAGTCGAAGCACAGGGCGTCCGCGCCTGCCTCCAGCAGGGCGGGGACGCGCTCCTGGTAGTCGTGGGTGTTGATGCCCGCGCCCACCCGCAGACGCTTGGCGCCGTCCACGGCCTGGTTCGGGAAGCGCTTGTTGTCCGCGTAGTCGGACCGGAACACCAGGTACTGGAGACGGCCCTCGGCGTCCAGCACCGGGAGGCAGTCCAGCCGCTGGTCCCACAGCCGCGCGTTGGCCTCGGAGAGAGTCGTTTCTCCATCGGCGTGGGGCAGGTCGGCGATGGCGGTCATCCGGCCGCTCACCGGTCCGTCGAGGTCGTGCCGCCCGGGGTGGAAGTCGCGGGAGGTCACCAGGCCGAGCAGGCGGCCGGTGGGGCTGCCGTCGTGGGTGACCGCGGCGGTGCTGTGACCGGTGCGCCGCATGACGGCGACCAGGTGGCTCAGGCTGTCGTCGGGGCGGACGTTGGTGTCGCTGGTGACGAACCCGGCCTTGAAGTTCTTCACCTGTCGGACGGCCGCGGCCTGGTCCTGGACCGGCTGGTTGTGGTGCAGGAAGCTCAGACCGCCGTTGCGTGCGAGCGCGATCGCGAGTTCCGGCGTGCTGACCGCCTGCATGATCGCGGACGTGAACGGAGAGCCGAGCTCGATCGCCGACCGCTCGCCCACGACGTGCCGCACCAGGGGCGTGCGCAGGTCGACCGTCGCGGGCGAACAGTCCGTCCGGGTCCGGTTCGGCAAGAGCAGGAACTCGTTGAACGTTCTTGAGACTTCGGCGATGACCTGTGCCACTCATTCCTCCTGACCCGCCGGCCGGAGCCCTCTGCCCGGCCGTGAGGACCGCCCGCGTCCCAACCCGGACAGGCAGGTGCGGCACGGCAGTTGTGGAGGTGCCACGCACTGCGGCAGAGCCCTGACCTGCCCGTGTTGTTCGAACCGGGTGCGGTCGTGACCTGGCACTCTACCCATTGCCCCGCCGCCGCACGAATCCTGTGCCCCGCCCCCAACAACCGCCCGCGGGTTCCCCCTTGGCCGCGGTCACACCCCGTCGGCCGCCCGCCGCATCTCCGCCACGTCGAGCTTCTTCATCTTCAGCATCGCGGCGGTCGCGCGGGCGGCCCGCTGCGGGTCCGGGTCGGAGATCAGGTCGATGGCCCCGGCCGGGATGACCTGCCAGGACAGGCCGAACCTGTCCTTGACCCAGCCGCAGGCGGACTCCTGGCCGCCGTCGGCCGTCAGGGCTTCGTAGTAGTAGTCGGCCTCGGCGTCGTCGGCGCAGTGGATCTGGAAGGAGACCGCCTCGGTGAAGGGGAACTGCGGGCCGCCGTTGAGACCGACGAACTTCTGGCCGTTGATCTCGAACTCGACGACCATGACCTCGCCCACCGGTCCGGGACCCGCCTCGTTGTAGCGGGCGGTGCGGCCGAGCTTGCCGTCCTTGAAGACGGAGAGGTAGTGGTCGGCGGCGGCCTCCGCATTGCCGTCGAACCACAGACACGTGGTGAACCCGTTGCCTGCCTTGCCTGCCATGTCTGCCTCCGGAGTGCGCGGGTGCGTAGGGGGACGGAATTCCCTCCCGTACATACAGACCGGTACCGGGCCCTGAATTCATCTGCGGGCCCGGTACCGGTACGTGTCCCCTCTGAATTGCACTCCTGCGGGTTACCGGGTCAGACTTCGAGCTCGGACTCGATCTTCTTCAGCTGGTGCCGCGCCATGGCCAGGTTGGCCCGGTCCTTGTCGAGCGCGAGGTAGAGGAAGAGCCCGGTGGCGCCCCGGCCCTTCAGCATCCGGATCAGGTGGTACTGGGTGCCGAGCGTGATCAGGATGTCCTCGATGGACTCGTCCTTGAAGTTGAGCATCTCCATCGTGCGCAGCTTGGCGCGCACCACGTCGGTGTTGCCGGCGGCCGCGACCGTGAGGTCGAGGTCCTTGCCGCCGCCGATGGTGCCCAGCGCCATGCCGCTGGCGTAGTCGACCAGGGCCGCGCCGAGCACGCCGTCGATGGTGGTGCTGGCTTCCTTGAGTGCGGTTTCGATGTTCGCCATGGGTCATTCCTCTTTCTGTCCGGCTGTCCTGGTATTCGGTCGGTACATGGATCTACGGGGATGTACATGGCTGTACGTGGCCGTACGCGGCCGGGGGCTCGCGGGGTCAGGTGGCCTGGCCGAGGCCCCTGCGGCCGATGCTGTGGTCGATCAGCTCGGCTATGCGCAGGCTGGAACGCCGGGCCTCCAGGTGGAGGCGCCCGACGTTGACGCGCTGCTCGGCGGTCAGGGTGAGTACCGCCGCGTCGCCCGCCGCGTAGGTGGCGACGTAGCCGTCCTCCCCGCGTACGAGCAGTTCCCGGAAGCCGCCCTGTCCGGTGCAGTCGCTGAGCCGCTGGGCCACGCCGAGCGCGGCCGCGGTCAGGGCGGCCACCGACTCGGCCTCGGCGGCGGCGCCGTCCTGGGCGAGGACGAACCCGTCGGAGCTCGCGGCGAGGGCGCCGGTGAGCTGGGGGACCCGGGACCGCAGCCGCCGGAGCTCGGCGAGTATCTCGGCCTCCGCTTCGGCGGGCACCGTACTCATGTCGGTCTTTCTCCTTTCGGACTGCCTCCGCTCGGAGCGGTCGGCGCGCAGGACCGGTCGCAGCGGGAGCCTCACAGGCTTGCCTCCAGTGCGTCGCGTAACCGGCGCAGGAGCGCCACGTCCGGGGACTGCGCCTGCGTCATCCATTCGGGCAGGGAGGTCTCCGGGACCGGCTCCGGTCCCGCCACCGGTGGGTACGGGGTCTCGACCAGCCCGGCCGCCGCGAGGCGCCGTACGTCGAGCAGGGTGTGGAACGCCGGCCGGCCCAGGACCCACGCGAGGTCGGCGGGCGTCCGTACGCCGTCCGCGTGGGCCAGCAGGATCCGCTGCCGGGCGGTGACGGTCTGGCCCGGAGCGGCCGGGCGGGGCACGATCGGGGAGGTGTCCAGCAGCGGGTAGGGCCAGACCGCGTCGAGCAGTTCCCGGCGCCGCCGGGTCTCCCGCTCCACGGCCTCCGCCGGAACCGAGCGGACGGAGCCGATCCAGTGCGTGGCCCCGCGGCGGAAGCGGGAGGGGCCGCTGCCCGGGGAGAGCGCGAAGAAGGCGGCGTCGAAGATCGCGGCGAGGTGGCAGATCTCCAGCTCGCCGCCCGCGAGCCCGCCGCTGTCGACGAGGAAGCGGGCGACCTGACGGCGGGCCCCGGCCTGGTTCACGGCCTCGGTCCAGCGTTCGGGGGCGAGGCCGCCGCCGGTGGTCAGCAGGACGTCGAGGCCGGGGGTGGCCGGGCTCTCCGCGTGCACGACCCGGCCGTCCTCCAGGAAGAGGGTGCCGCGCTCGCGGAGCAGGGCTCCGGTGGCGCGCTCGGCGGCGAGGCGGGTGAGCAGGGGCGATACGGCGGCCGGGGCGGCGGGGGACGAGGCCGACGAGGCCGACGGCGCGGAGGCGGCGGTCACTTGAGCACCAGCTCTTCGGCGAGGGTGCGGAGCCGGTGTCGGGCGAGGGCGAGGTTGCCTTCGGCCCGGTCCAGCCACAGGTGCAGGAAGACGCTGCTGTCGAAGCTGGTTTCGACGAAGCGGAGCACGTGGTAGCCGGTCCGGGTCGTGACGATCAGGTCCTCGACGGGCAGCCCCGCCGCCTCGCCGTCGGCGGAGCCGGCGGGTGGCTCCGGCGGGGCGAAGGACTCGTACTCGGCGGCGGCCCTCGCCAGCTCGGCGGTCTCGGCGGCGGTGGTCTCGTGGTCCCCGACGGGTGAGTCCCCCGCGGTGCCGAGGGCCAGTCCGCTGCTCCAGTCGACCAGCGCGGCCCCCCTCGCACCAGGCAGGGCCATGGCTTCGAGCAGGCATTCGTCGATCCCGGGCACGCGGGCTCCCCTCCCGGCCGGACCGTGCGTGGTGCACGGTCGTACGGCGCGACAGGAGGGAACTTACTCAACTTCCACAGTGCGAAAGGGCGTTCTGGCATTTTCCGCTGGAACATGCGCGTTAGCACGTGACAGCTTGGCCGGAACGCGTCGGAATTTGATCATTGGTTTGGATCAAATGGGTTCGGGGATTGCGCGAATCGCGAAGCCGGCATCACGAGGCGAGCGGCAACGGCAGATCGTCCGCGAGCCGGAAGGCTCCGCCCTCGCGCTGTACGTAGCCCTCGTGGCTGAGGGTCCGCAGCAGGTGGTAGACGGTGGGCAACGGGATTCCGGTCAGCCGCGCGAGCCGCTTGGCGGTCGCCCCGCCCTCCGCGTACATCGCCTCCACGAGACGCAACGCCCGCTGAACGGAACCGATGAGGGTGGGTGCGGTGGTCGTGCCGCTACCGCTGTCCGCGCTGTCCTTCTGGCTGTGGTCGGTGCCCATGAGTGGTCCCCCTGCTCCGGTACGAGGCCTGGCAAACCCATCAAAGTCGCTCCCCGGCCGCAAAACCAGCGGACTCGCGTAAACCTGAGCATAAGATCAACTAATGCCCGGTCCCCGGCCCGGAGCCGCCCGCCGGCCGAGCCGCGTACGCCCCGCTCCCTACTGCGTGCAGGTGACGAAGGCCGGGAGCGGGGCCTCCTCGACCAGGCGGCGCGGCAGGGCCAGGGCGAAGCGGTGTTCCAGCACGGAGAGGGTGAGGCGGTCGCGGTCCGCGCACGGTTCGTCCTCGGGGCGGGCGTAGCAGCCGTCCGGGGTGAGGATCTTGGCCTCCACCAGCTCCGGCAGGAGGAAATCGGGCCGGTGGCCGCCGCGCCAGCACTCCTCGCCCAGCGCGAAGCAGCAGACCAGCTCGCCGTCCCGGGCGTACGCGAACTGCTTGGGCGGGTGGTCGGGCTGCGGGTCGAGGTGGACCGCTTCGACACCGGAGCGGGACACTTCTGCCAGCCGCTGCGCCCCGGCCGGCATCCCGTGTTCGACCGCGAAGGACCATCCGCCCCAGCTGCCGACCCTCGCCACCCCGTCGCCGTCCACCGTCTCGGTGACCATGCTCCACGCGTCGATGGCGCCCAGCGGCCCGGGGCTGATCCCGGGCAACGCGCCCAGCCGTACGGCGAGTTCCTCGGGGCCGATGCCGCGGGCGAAGGTCAGGCTGACGTACCAGGCGTCCCAGTCCGCCAGCCATTGGATGCCCTCGCCGCCGCCCCCGTCCGCACAGCCGCCGCGCTCGTCCGCACAGCCGGCGCCGCCCCCGCCGAAGTCCTGCCCGTCCCCGGTGATGTCCGCCATGTCCACGGTCCCCTCCCGCGATTCGTGCCGGTATTCCCCCCAAGGGCACGATAGTCAGTCCGCGGGGCGCTCCGGGAGGAGGCGCTCGACCATCGCTTCGATGAGCCCCTCCACCGGGTAGGGGTCGAGCAGTCCGGGGGCGGTCAGATCGTCCACGATCAGCCCCAGCATGGCCAGGTACAGCAGGACCACGCCCTGCCGGTCCCCGGGCAGCCCCGCCTCCAGGTGCCAGGCGATGTTGGCCTCCAGCTCGGCGCCCTGGAACCCGGCCAGCGCCTCCTGGAGCTCGGGCCGCCGGGTGGCCTCCAGGCGCAGCTCCAGCATCGCCGTGTGGACGCTGCGTTCGCGGCGCATGCGCTCCACGAGGCGGCCGAGCAGCACCTTGGTGTCGAGCGGGCCGGCCAGCTCCGCCGGGTCCGGGGTCAGCCGCTCACGGGTGCGGTGCAGGATCTGTACGAGCAGCTGGGCGCGGTTGGCGAAGTAGTTGGAGGAGGTGCCGGTCGGCACCGCGGCCTCCGCGTCCACCGCGCGCAGGGTCAGCCCCCGTGAGCCCTCGCGGGCGAGCACTTCGATGGCGGCGTCGAGCAGCGCGGCGCGGCGCTCCGGGTTCTGGCGCATGGGGGGATCCCTGAGGTGTGGGCACGGGGTGGGCACGGGGGTGTGGGCACGGGGTGTGCGGTGCGACGGGGGTGTCGTTATGACCGCCGCATATGCACTGCACGTGCAGTGCTTCGGACACGCTAGCGGACACGGCACCGTCGCGGCCCTCCCCAGCGCCCCCTCCGCCGTGCCACCCTCCGGTCATGGAGCGGATCATCGAGGAGATACGCGAGGACCTGAACCGCCGGATCGCGGTGGCGGCGGAGCGGCTCGCCGACCGCACGCCGGCCGATGACCCGGCCTACGCCACCTACGCCGCCCTGCTCGGCCGGACCGCCCTGCGCGACCGGATCCAGCACGTCCTGCGCCAGGCCGTCGAGGGCCTGGTCCGTGCCTCCCGCGGCCTGCCGCCCGACCTCGCCGACGCCCGCGCCCAGGGCGCGCTCCGGGCCGGACAGGGGCTGCCGCTCGACTCGTTGCTGCGGATGTACCGGCTCTGCGGCCGGCTGCTGTGGCAGACCCTGACCGAGGCCGTCGCCGCGCACGATCGGGCCGCGCTGCCCCGGCTGCTGCCCGGGGCGCCCGCGCTGTGGGACGTGATCGACCGGATGGCGGACGCGGCGGCGGAATCGTACCGCCGGGCCGAGTCGGTCCGCGGCGAGCGCGAACGCGAGCTCCGGGCGGCCCTGCTCGACGCCCTGCTCGACGGAACCGGATCGGCCGCGGGAGCCGCCCGCGCGGCGGAGCGGCTCGGCCTGCCGGAGCGCGGCCGGTTCGCGGTGGCGGTCCTGGGAACCGCCCCCGGCGCCACCGGGCCGCCGCTAGCCTCGCCCACACCTACGCCTGCGCCCACGGCGGCCGGCGCCCCGCGCGTGCTGTGGCGGATCGGTGCCGACGGGGAGACCGGGCTCGTGGAGCTGGGCCACCATCCGCTGGAATCCGTACGGGAGCTGCTCGCGCCGCTCGGCGCGCGCGCCGGGGTCAGCCCGGTGGTGACGACCCCCGTCGAGCTGGCCCGGGCCCGCCTGCTGGCCGTCCTCGCGCTGCGCACCGCCCCCGCCGCGAAGGGCCCGGGGACCGTGCTGCTGGACGAGGAGCTGCCCGCGGCGCTGATCGCGGCGGAGCCCGAACTCGCGGACCGGCTGCGCCGGGTGGTGCTGGGTCCGGTGCTGGCGCTGCCGCCGCAGGACCGCCGGGTGCTGCTGACCACTCTGGGCACCTGGCTGACCTGCCAGGGCTCGACCACGTACGCCGCGCAGCGGCTGTACTGCCACCGCAACACCGTCTCCAACCGGCTGCGCCGTCTGGAGCAGCTCACCGGCCGCACCCTCTCCGATCCGGCGCACGTCGTGGAGCTGGCGCTGGCCCACGCGGCGGTCACCCAGCACCGGTCCGCCGCGCAGGCCCCCGCTCCGGCCGCTGCCTCCGTTCCTCCTACTGCGCCCGCTCCGCCGCCCGTTCCGCCGGCTTCGGCCCCTTCGCGGACTCCAGCAGGTACGGCACGTCGATTACCGCCACCCCCGGCGTGAACAGCAGCCGCGCCTTGAGCCGCAGCGCGTTCTGGTTGTGCAGGGGCTGCTCCCACCAGTGCCCGACCACGTACTCCGGGATCACCACCGACAGCATGTCCGTCCCCTCGTTGGCCGCCTGTTCCTGCACGTAGGCGAGCACCGGCCCGACCACTTCCCGGTACGGGGAGTGCAGCACCTTCAGCGCGATCCCCGGGTCGTGCTCCGCCCAGGCTTCCCGCAGCCGGTCGGCGTCCTCCTCGTCGGCGGCCACCGAGAGCGCCGTCAGGGTGTCGGGCCGCAGCCCCATGGCGAAGCCGAGGGCTTTGAGGGTCGGCGCGTGCACGGCGGCGACCAGGACGATGACGTGGTGGCGGGCGGGCTTGCGCGGTTTGACCCCGGGGGCGACGGCCACCTCCCGCGCCACGGTGTCGTAGTGGCGGCGGACGCCCTTCATGCCGAGGAACAGCACCGGCATCGCGATGACGACCAGCCAGGCGCCGTGGGTGAACTTGGTGATCAGGACGATGACCAGGACCACGGAGGTCATGGCGGCTCCGACGGCGTTGATGAGGAGCCGGCGGTGGATGTGGATCCGTTCCTCCTTGCGCGTCTCGGGCGAGGCGAGTTCCTGCTTCCAGTGCCGGACCATGCCGGCCTGGGAGAGGGTGAAGGAGACGAAGACCCCGATGATGTAGAGCTGGATGAGGCGGGTCAGTTCCGCGTCGAAGGCGACGATGAGGGCGATGGCGGCGAGGGCCAGCAGGACCACGCCGTTGGAGTAGACGAGCCGGTCGCCGCGGTTGAACAGCTGGCGCGGCACGTACTTGTCCTTGGCCAGGATCGAGGCGAGCATCGGGAACCCGTTGAAGGCGGTGTTCGCGGCGAGGATCAGCACGCCGGCCGTGACGGCCTGGAGCAGGTAGAAGAGGAAGTGCCAGTCGCCGAAGGTGGCGCGGCCGATCTGGGCGAGCGCGGTGGACATCGGCGTCCCGGGGGCCAGGCCCAGCTCGGTCGGGTCCGCCGCGACGTGGACCTTGTAGACCATGGCGAGGATGGTGATCCCGCCGAACATGGTGACGGCGAGGGCTCCCATCGCGGCCAGGGTGGTCGCAGCGTTCTTGCTCTTCGGCTTCTGGAAGGCGGGCACGCCGTTGCTGATGGCCTCGACACCGGTCAGCGCGGTGCACCCGGAGGCGAAGGCGCGCAGCGCGAGCAGCACCAGCGCGAGGCCCGCGTACGTACCGGCCTCGGTGATCGGCAGCTCCGCGGATTCGGCGCGGATGGTGTCGCCGGTCGCGAGGCGGTAGGCGGCCACCGCGAACATGAGGTAGATGACGAGTACGAAGCCGTAGGTCGGGATGGCGAAGATCCGCCCGGACTCCCGCACACCGCGCAGGTTCATCAGGGTCAGCAGCACCACGAACGTGACCGACATGCCGACTTCGTGGTCGCTGAGGGAGGGGATGGCGGAGGTGATGGCGGAGACGCCGGAGACCACGGAGACGGCGACGGTCATGACGTAGTCGACGAGGAGGGCGCTCGCGGCGGTCAGGGCGGCGGTCGGGCCGAGGTTCTTCGAGCTGACGATGTAGGCGCCGCCGCCGCCCGGGTAGGCGTAGCAGGTCTGCCGGTAGGAGGCGACGACGACCACCAGCAGGAAGACGATGGCGGCGGCCGCGTACCAGGCGAGGTGGAGCAGTGCGACGCCGCCGAGGGCGAGGATCAGCAGGATCTCCTCGGTGGCGTAGGCCACGGAGGAGAGCGGGTCGCTGCAGAAGATCGGGAGCGCGAGCCGTTTGGGCAGCAGGGTCTCGCCCAGACGCGCGGTGTCGAGCGGTTCGCCGACCAGCACACGTTTCGCATTGATACGCCTCATTCAGGCATGATCGTGCAAAACTGCCACAATTCAGCCACTATCGGACCTGTGTCACGGGGCGGACCCGTCCAGTTCCTCGGCCCGGTGGGCCAGCCACAGGTCGTAGCGGGCACTCGGCGACTGGAGCAGCGAGCGCTCCAGCACCGCTTCGACACGGCTCAGGCGCTTGCGAGTGGCGGCCACCGAGATGCCGAGCGCGCCGGCCGCCGGGACCAGCCGGGCATCGTGCCGCAGCCAGACGCGCACCGTTTCCCGCGCCCCGGCGGGGGCGTCCGGCCCGGTCAGCGGCGCCAGATGGGCCCGGGCCCACGCCCTCGTCGCCGGATCGCGCAGTACGTCGTCCAGCGCGCCATCACGCGGTACGCCGTCCAGCGCGCCCGCATCCGACGGGACTCCCCCGTCCGCCCGCCCGGCGGTCCGGCCGCCGCCCGGGGTCAGCCGCAGCGCCAGCGACAGCGCCGACTGGTCGGCGAGGCTCCCGAGGTCCAGGCCGAGCACCGACTCGATCAGCCGGAGCCGCCCGGCGAGGGTGTTGCGGTGGACCTTGAGCAGGCGGGTCGCGTGCGAGGTGAAGCTGAGCCACGCGTGCGCCGTGGCCCTCAGCTCCTGAGCTCCGGGGTCCTGGGGGCGCCTGGGCTCGTACGCGTGCAGCGGCGCGAGCAGCGCGGCGGCCCAGCCGGCCCCGGCCCCGTGCGCGGCGAGCGCCAACTCCGGGCCGGGCCCGAACCGGGCGTGGCGTTCGCCCAGGCCGCGCGCGACGGCGAGGGCGTGGAAGGCCTGCGCGTACGCGGCGGGGGCCTCCCGGAGCGGGGATTCACCGCTGACCCCGACCGTGCAGTCGCGGGCGGCCCCCGTCAGCGCCCCGGACAGCGGGTCGTCGTCCGCCGAGGTCGCCGCCAGGTCGGTGGGCACGAGCACGACGAGGTGGCTCACGTACACCGGGCAGCGCACGATCCAGGCCCGGCCGCCCGTCAGCTCCGTGAACAGCCGGGCCGCCGCCGCGCGCTCCCCGGGGCCGCATTCGACGACGTACATCCGCATCGGATCGGGCAGCGAGGGCCCGAGCGTCTCGGCGATCTGGCGGGCGGTGGAGAGCTGCCCGTTCATCAGCAGGTGCAGGACGGATTCGCGGGCCATCGCCTCGGCGGCGGCCGCCCGCTCCTCACGCCGGTCCGCTTCCTCGGCGCGCAGCACCAGGGCCAGCGGTACGGCGGCGTCCGCGAGCAGCGCGGGCGCTCCCGGATGGTGCGGCAGCCCCAGTACGGCGGCCAGGGCGCGCCCTTCGTCCAGCGCGAACACCAGCGCCGCGGAGCCGGCGTGCCGCAGGACGGCGGAGCTGACCCCGCGTGCGGTCAGCTCCGCCGCGCCCCGTAGCGCGGCCTCGGGCCCCCGCGGGTGCTCGGTGTCCATCAGGCCGATCCAGCCGCCCAGCCGGGTGGTGAGCCACTCCAGCACCGCGGCCGAGCCGCCCGTGTGCGCCAGGCGGTGCAGCTTGAGGACGTCGTCGGAGCGGGACCAGTCGGCGGACCGCGATGATGCGGGGCGGGGCTGAATCGGAGCTTCCCTTCGGGGTGTTCGGCGGCGGGGGCCGCATTCAACCACCCTGGGCACACTGTGCGCTGTGACACCCGTCTCGCCCGCTCACTGGGCGGAACGGAACCCGCGACCGGGACGGCCGCCCCCTAGGCTCTCCACGAGCGGTCGGGCCCCGGCTGTTCGGCGGAACGGGGGTAAGCCGGGGCCCCTCCTTTTCTCACGCCTTGGCCGCTGCTGCTCACATCTTGGCCGCCGCGCTTCACATCTTGGCCGCCGCGCTGCGGATCGCCTCCCGGATGCGGAAATACGTGCCGCAGCGGCAGATGTTGGCGATGGCGTCGATGTCCTCCTCGGTCGGCGCACTCGTGCGCTTCAGCAGGGCGACGGCCGCCATGATCTGGCCGGGCTGGCAGAAACCGCACTGGGCGACGTCCTGTTCGAGCCAGGCCTCCTGCACCGGGTGCAGCACGTCGCCGTCGGCCAGCCCCTCGATGGTGGTCACCGACTTGCCCGCGCACGCGGAGACCGGCACCACGCACGGGCGGACGTCCACCCCGTCGAGGTGGCTGGTGCAGGCCTTGCAGACGTCCACCCCGCAGCCGTACTTGGGGCCGCGGACGCCCAGCATGTCGCGGAGCACCCACAGCAGGGGCAGATCGTCGGGCGCGTCCACGGTGACGCTCTGCCCGTTGACGGTGAAGGTGTGCGAGGGCACGGATCGGCTCCTGGACTAGCGGGGGTAGGGGGTGAAGTCGACGTCGAAGTCGAGGGGGAAGCTACGGGGCTTCGTGCCGGTGGCCCGGCCGTAGGCGTTGGCGATCGCGCCCACGGCGGCCGGCAGGCCGAGCTCGCCGGCTCCGCCCGGCTCGGTTCCGGTCGCCGGGAGCACGAAGACCCGTACGTCCCTCGGGGTGTCGCGCTGCCTGGCCCAGTGGAACTGGCTGTAACTGCCCTCCAGCGGCAGCCCCTTGTCCAGGTGCAGGCCGGCCTTCAACGTGGTGGAGATGGCGTCGGTCAGACCGCCGATCATCTGGGCCTCCAGACCGCGCGGGTTGACGGGCAGGCCCACGTCCACCGCGATGACGGCCTTGGTGACGCGGACGTGTTCGGGGTCCCGGGTGTCGATCTCGACCAGGCAGGCGGTCCGGGACTTGTACTCCTCGTGGAAGGCGATGCCCTGGGCGCATCCGGCGGGCATCGCCCGGCCCCAGCCGCCTTCGGTGGCCACCTTGTCGAGCACGGCCCGCTGGGCCGCCGTCTTCAGGAACCTCCGGCGGAACTCGTACGGGTCGCGCCCGGTGGCGGCGGCCAGCTCGTCGACCACGATCTCCTCGGCGCCGCGGGTGTTCGCCGAGTACACCGAGCGCCAGGAGCCGGTGGGCACCCCGGTCGGGACCTCGGTGAGCACCTGGGTGGTGAGCCCGAAGTGGTACGGGGACTTGATGGTGGTGAGGAACAGGGTCTGGGCGAGGGTGGCGTTGCCGATGCCGAGCGGCAGGCTCGCGGCGGTGGCGGTGATGATCTCGCCGAGGCCGTGCCGGAAGTCCGTCTCGGCGGCGGCGACCCGGTGTTCGAAGCTGAGCACCTCGCCGAGCGCGTGGGTGGCCCGGATCTTGTGATGGGTGGCGGGGCGCATCCGGCCGTGCCGGGTGTCGTCGACGCGGGTCCACATCAGACGGACGGGGCGGCGGCAGGCCTTGGAGACCCGGGCCGCCTCCAGGGCCGCGTCGAAGAAGAGCCGCCGGCCGAAGGAGCCGCCGGCCTGGACCACGTGGACGGTGACCTTGTCGAGCGGCAGCCCGAGGTCGGCGGCGATCGTCTCGCGGGCCACGATCGGGGACTTGAGCCCGGACCAGATCTCGGCGCTGTCCTCGCGCACGTCGGCGACGGCCGAGTTGGTCTCCATGGGCGCGTGGCTGACGAAGGCGAAGTCGAACTCGGCGTCCACGTACGCGGTGAGCAGCGGCGGCACCAGCAGCGGGGCGGTGGCGGCGCGCAGCTTCGTACGGACCTGCGCGTCCGAGAGCTGGTCCGCGGGGCCGGGGCCCCAGGTGACCTGGAGGGCGGCCTTCGCGTCGAGGGCCTGGCCGAAGGTCTCGGCCACGACGGCGACCCCGGTGGCGATCGTGACCACGTGCAGGACCCCGGGCATGGCCTGGACGGCGGCGAGGTTGGCCACGGACCGGACGCTGCCGCCGAGGGTGGGCGGCCGGCGGACCACGCAGGGCTTGGCCCCGGGCACGTCGAGGTCGAGGGTGTAGCGCTGGGCGCCGGTGACCATGGCGCGGGCGTCGATCCGGGCGGTGGGCTTGCCGACGAGCGCGTGCTTCGCGGGCTGTTTGGGGGTGGCGCCGAGGACGATCAGGGCGGGGTCGGCGGCGGCCGCGGCGAGGGAGCCGTATCCGGCGGTGCGGCCGTCGGGGGCGCGGACGGCGCCGTTCGCGGTGGTGAGGGAGGACGCCGGGAGGCCCCAGCGCACGGCGGCGGCCGCGACCAGGCGGGCGCGGGCGGTGGCGGCGCACTGGCGGACCGGGCCGTAGAGGGAGCGGATGGAGTTGGAGGAGCCGGTCAGCTGGTTGAAGAGCAGCTCGGGGCGGGCGTCGTCCAGCTCGATCCGTACGCCGTCCAGCGGCGCGTCGAGTTCCTCGGCGACGAGCATCGCCACCGCCGTGGTGAGGCCCTGGCCGACCTCCTCGCGGGGTAGCCGGAAGCGGATGGTGCCGTCGGCCTCGACGACGAGCGCGAGCAGGGCGGAGGTGGCGGCGCCGGCCAGGATGAACAGGTCGCCGAGGTCCACCAGGTCGGCGGGGGCGGGCAGGGTCGGGATCACGGCGTGGGCGGGCTGCGGGGCCAGGAGGTCGGCGCCGGCGCGGGTGACGAGGGCCAGGGTCGGCGCCGCCACGAGGTAGGTGAGGAAGGAGCGACGGCTCTGTCCCCCGGTCGCGCTCTTCCCGCTGGTGCCGCCCTGCCCGTCGACGCCGCTCCGCCCCTCTGCGCCGTTCTGCCCGTCGGTCGGCGCATGGCTCTGCCCGGTCATGTCGTTGTGTCCCCACCCTGCGCGCAGCCCGCCGAAGCGAGCCTCCCCGGCTCATTACCGACACGTAGGGTAGCGATCACCGGATGCGGTGGGAAGCCGGGAGCGGCACCCGGCCGGGCAGGGGGTTTGCGGCGCACGGCGTCCTCCGTTCGGGGGGTACCGGCGCCCCTCGCACATTTCGGCCGTACGATCGACCCCCCTTCTCCAATACGCCGGTTTCCGGCCTCGGCCGGACGGTGAGGAGAGCGCGGCAGGAACGCGGCGAGAGCACGTGGCGGGCGGAGTGGACATCGGGTCCGCGTCCGGCCCGTCGGCAGGGCTGACCGGATTCGTTCGCACACCGGGAGGGGGCCGGGAGGCCGCAGGCATATGCCCTGAGCAAGACCGCCGCAGATGTTGCCAAACGCCTTACAGGCCGTCGCTGCCTGTGCCACAGTCGTTACCGGCCCTTCCTTCAGAACCGGTCCTACCTTTCAGACTTGGCCGTGCCGCGCCTGTATCGGAGTTCTCATGCCGTCCCACCTATACGCGGACCGTCCCGCGCAGCCTCCGGAGCCAGGGTCGGTGGACGCGCTCATCTCCCAGACCCGGCGGCTGCGGGGAGAAGTCGACGCCGTCCGCCGCGACACGGTGGTCGACGACGACGATGCCCAGGGCCGTTGGCAGCGCGCGCTCTGCGATCTCGCCGTGCACCACCTCGACGACCTCCGCGAGCACCTCGGCCAGCTCAAGGAAGGGCTGCCGCCCACCGTTCCCGAAACCGTCGAACTGCCACTGTCGGCCCCGGCCCCCGAGATCGGGCCCGCGGGTGTGGAGGCGCAGCAGACCCGGGTCGGCAGCGCCGAGTGGAACCTGCTGACCGACGAGGTCAGTTGGTCCGACGAGCTGTTCCAGATCTTCGGCCGCTCCCCGGAGAGCGGCGCACTGCCCCTCGACGAACTGGGCTCCACCCTGTTCTCCGAGGACCAGCCGCTGCTGACCGCGATGGTCACGGCCTGCCTGGTGGACGGAAAGCCGATAGACGGCGAGTTCCGCATCGTCCGGACCGACGGCCGCGTCCGGACGCTGCACATGAGGGGCGAGCCGGTACTCGACTCCGACGGCTGTACGGCCTCCATGTGGGCCGTACTGCGGGACGTGAGTGAACTGCGCCGGAGCCAGCGGGCGGTGCGCGAGTCCCGTGACTCCCTACAGCGCCGGCGGGAGATCGCGCAGACCGAGCGCCGGCTGGCGGTCGAACTGCAGGAAGCCGTGCTCCCCCCGTGGCGCGGCTCCCTGCGGTTCCCGCACGACAGCACCGGGGCGCTGGACGTCGCCGCGCACTACCTGCCCTCCGCGACCAGCGCCCTGATCGGCGGCGACTGGTACGACGCGCTCGAACTGCCGCACGGCCACTCGATGCTGACGGTCGGTGATCTGACGGGCCATGGGGTGACCGCCACTTCCGGCATGGCGATGATGCTCGGCGCCCTGCGCGGAATGGCCATGGCCGGCATCGAGCCGGGCCCCCTGATGGGCTGGCTGAACCAGCTCCTGGAGACCTCCGTTCAGCCCGCTCTGGGCTCCGCGGTCTGCTGTCGCTACGATCCCGCGCGCCGGGTCCTGTCCTGGGCGCAGGCCGGCCACCCCGCCCCGCTGCTGTTCCGCCGTGGCCAGGGCCGTTCACTGCTACCGCCGGAAGGCGTGCTGCTGGGGGCCACCTCCGGTGCCTCGTACGGTCAGGCGGAGGAGCGGCTGGAGGTGGGCGACGTACTCGTCCTGCACACCGACGGACTGACCCCGCGGAGCATCGAGTTCAGCAGGGCCGACGGGACCGAACGGCTGTTGGCGCTCGCGCCGCACTTCTCGGCCGCCCGGTCGGCGCAGGACTGCGTACGGATGGTGATCGGGGAGTTCGGCGAGGGCGAGCGCGAGGACGACGCCTGCGTGCTGGTGGCCCGGATCAGCGTGTAGCCGCCGGCCGCGCCCCGCACCACGTAGGAATTCCGATTCCGAGGCCGCGCCGGAAGGCGCGGCCTTCCTCGTCCCGCCCGCCCCCTGCCTGCCCGTCCGTCCCCCTCCCTTACGGGCATCACACCGTGCGCGGGGTCACCGGGCTGTTGGGGAGGGCCAGTTTGATCTCCTCGCGGAGGTCCTCGATGCCGGCGAAGCCGGAGTAGTGGCCGGTCAGCCGGTACATCTCGCGCAGGCGGTCCCATGTGCGGTGCGAGGAGGTCTCGTTCATCGAGACGAGCGCGAGGCGGGCGTAACGGTCCGCCTGCTCCGGGTCGTCGGCGATGAAGCAGGCCGAGGCCATCGAGATGTAGTCGAAGATCTTCGAGCGCTGGTGGCCGTCCGCACGGAGCCGGAGCGCTTCCTTGGCGTGGCGCTGGGCGATCGGCGCCGCCGAGGGGTCGTGGTCGGCGAGGGTACGGAAGGCCAGCGCCTGCATGCCGTGCAGGTCGGCCTCGTCGAAGTGCTGCATCCACGAAGGCGGCGGTACGTCCGCCGAGGTGGACACGAAGAGGTCCTCGGCCTCGCCGAGGGTGCGGCGCATCGCCTGGCCCTTGCCGAGCGCGGCCTGGGCCCAGGCCTCGATGGTGTGCAGCATGGCGCGGGTGCGGGGCAGGGTCTGTTCGCCGGAGCCGGACTGGGCCAGCTTCATCAGGTCGAGGGCCTCGTTCGGCTTGCCCAGGTGGACCATCTGGCGGGCCGCGCGGGACAGTGCCTCCCCCGCGCGCGGCCGGTCGCCGCCCTCGCGGGCCGCGTGCGCGGCGATGACGAAGTACTTCTGGGCGGTCGGCTCCAGACCCACGTCGTGGGACATCCAGCCCGCCAGCACCGCCAGGTTGGCCGCCACCCCCCACAGGCGCCGCTGGAGGTGGTCGGGGTGGTGGTACGCGAGCATGCCGCCGACCTCGTTGAGCTGGCCGACCACGGCCTTGCGCTGGAGGCCGCCGCCTCTGGAGGCGTCCCAGGCGCGGAAGACCTCCACGGAGTGCTCCAGCGCCTCGATCTCCTGGGAGCCGATCGGCGCGGCCTCGTAGCGGTCGAAACCCGCGCCGTCGCTCTGGAAGTAGTCGTCGTGGCGCTGCGCGTCCTTGGCGCGGGCCGGGTCGGTGTGGAGCCAGTCGTGCATGGCGTTGCTGAGGGCTGAGCCGGCGGTGAGCGCGGCACCCGCGCCCATCAGACCGCGACGGTTGAGCATGAGGTCCATTCCCGTGAATTCGGTGAGGACCGCGGCTGTGCGTTCGGGCGCCCAGGGCATTCCGTCGGGGTTCTCCTTCTCCCCGTCCGGCTGCCGTTTGGCGGTGCGCCGTTGTCGTACGAACCCGAGGTCCTCGATGGTCACGACACGACCGAGCCGCTCGGTGAACAGTGCTGCCAGTACCGTGGGCACCGGTTCGCGCGGGGTCTCCCCCATGTCGATCCAGCGCCGCACCCGCGAGGTGTCCGTGGCCAGCTGGTGATGGCCCATGGAGGCCGCCTGCCGGTTGACCATCCTCGCCAGTTCGCCCTTCGACCAGCCGGCCAGGCCGAACAGGTCGTTCAGACGGGTGTTTGGTCCTTTGCTCACGTCAAGCCCCCAGGTTCTCGGCTGAGTTGACAGTAACCCCCCGTCAGATGCCGAGCGACTATTCGCCAGGGTTCGCCAGGGCACGCAATGTGGTCCGCCACCCACGGCCGGGTGTCAGGTAGGAATGCGCCTCCCCGACCCGGTCACCGGCGGAACTCCCCAGGGTGATGCACGGGATCCGGCGGGGCGGCGTACGCAACTCGTCGGCGCACGAAGGGATCCGTAACGCCATGTACGCAGCAACGACCTCCGTGTCCGCCCCGGTCCGGCCGCACCGCACTTTCCCCGCGGGCGGCGGCCCCTACCTCGAACCCGGCCGCCCCGCGGCACCGGCGCAGGGCGCCGTACGGGCGCGGCGGCTGCCGGGAACCGGATCACAGCCGCTCAGCGGCAGGATCGACCTTTCGGGACCGCAAGGTGCGCAGTTGCGCACGGCGCTCGCCTCGGTGCAGCGCATCTGTCCGGAGTTCGCGCCGGTTCAGGTACTGCGGCGCAGCGGACGTTCGGTCCTGCTGGTGGGAACCACCGGACGGATGACGGCCGTCGCGAAGGTTTTACTGGATCATTCGTCCGAGTGGTGCGAGCGGTACCGGCACGAAATAGCGGCGTACCGGACGTTCGTCCGGCACCGCCCGCCGGTCCGGGTGCCGCGGCTGATCGCCGCCGACCCCGAGAACTGCACGCTGGTGGTCGAACGGATGGCGGGCCGGGTCGCGGCGCTCCAGCGGCACCCGGTGGAAGCCCCGCCGCGGCCCGACCTGCGGGCGGCGCTGGGCGCGGTGCGCCAGGTGAACGGCTGGCAGCCGGCGGAGGAGCTGTTCACGAGGCCCATGGACTACGACCGGCGGATCGCCCGGGACTACCAGCAGGGCCTGCTGACCGACCGGGACTTCGGTGATCTGCAGAAGCTGCTGCACGGGGTGAAACTGTCCGGCAACCCCTGGCAGTTCAACCACGGCGACGCGCTGCTGTCGAACCTGCTGCTGTCCCCGGCGGGTCCGGTGCTCCTCGACTGGGAGCACGCGGGCTGGTACCGGCCGGGCTACGACCTGGCCACGCTGTGGACGGTACTGGGCGACGCCCCGGCGGCCCGTTCCCAGATCAGCCGCATGGCGCAGGCTGCCGGGCCGGCCGCGCGGGACGCCTTCCTGGTCAACCTGATGCTGGTGCTGACCCGGGAGATCCGGATGGCCGAAACGGCGGTACAGCGCTCGATGACGGCGGCCGCCCCGGCCCAGCCCGTGGCGGCGGGCGCCCTGTCCTCGGGCGAGGAGCAGCGGCTGCTGCTGCGCCGCCTGCACGACGACGCGGGCATGGCGCGCAGAGCGGTCCGCGCGGCGGTGGGCACCCGCTGACCCCGGCGCACTGACCCGGCCCCCGGGCCCGCCCGCTCCTCCACCCCCGCCCCGTCCCTGCCCCGGCCCCTGTCCCCATCCCGCCCGCAAATCCCGTGTCGCACACACCCGGTGTGTGCGGCACGGGATTTTCCGCGTCCGGGCCCGGGGTTCAACTGGCGAGCGCAACTGGCGCGTATGCCTTGACTTCACATGATCCCCCGAACACCTTTTCTGACTCAGCATCAGAATGCTGGATCCACCCCTTCCCGCCCCACGTCACTGGAGCCTGCCCATGACCGAACCGAGACCCGCCCTCCCCTCCCGCCGGACGGTCCTCGCCGGGACCGGCGCCGGGGTGCTGGCCGCCACCGTGCTGCCGTCCGGGGCGGCCCGCGCCGACACCGCCCAAGACGGGCCCCCGCTCGGCGAGTACGACGTCGTCGTGGTCGGATCCGGGGCATCCGGGATGACCGCCGCGCTCACCGCCGCCAAGCGGGGCCTGAGCGTGCTCGTGGTCGAGAAGGCCCCGACCTTCGGCGGATCCGCCGCCCGTTCGGGCGCCGGCATCTGGCTGCCGAACAACTCCGTGATCCTGGGCGCCGGGGTCCCCGACACCCCGGAGAAGGCCGCGACGTACCTGTCGGCGGTGGTCGGCAACGGCTCCTCGGCGGACCGCCAGGCGGCCTTCCTCGCCAACGGGCCCCGGATGCTGGACTTCGTGATGGCCAACAGCCCGCTGCGCTTCCGCTTCATGGACGGCTACAGCGACTACTACCCCAACCTCCCAGGAGGGCTCCCGAACGGCCGCTCCATCGAGCCGGACCAGATCGACGGCAACATCCTCGGCCCCGAACTGGCGCACCTGAACCCGGCGTACATGCCGGTGCCGGCCGGAATGGTGGTCTTCAGCCAGGACTACAAGTGGCTCAACCTCGCGGCCGTGAACGCCAAGGGCCTCGCGGTGTCCACCGAATGCCTGGCGCGCGGCACGGCGGCCGCGCTGTGCGGTCAGAAGCCGCTGACCATGGGCCAGGCCCTGGCGACCGGCCTGCGGGCCGGGCTGATGCAGGCCGGGCTCCGGTGTGGCTGAACAGCCCCCTCGTCGACCTGGTCCAGGAGGGCGGCGCGGTCACCGGCGTGGTGGTGGAGAAGGAGGGCGTACGGGGCGTCGTGCGGGCCCGCAAGGGCGTCGTCATCGGCTCGGGCGGCTTCGAGCACAACGCGGAGATGCGGGCCCAGTACCAGCAGCAGCCGATCGGCACCCAGTGGTCGGTCGGCGCGAAGGAGAACACGGGCGACGGCATCCGGGCAGGGCAACGGGCGGGCGCCGCACTGGCGTTGATGGAAGACGCCTGGTGGGGCCCGTCGATCCCGCTCCCGAACGAACCGTACTTCTGCCTGGCCGAACGGACCCTGCCCGGCGGGCTGATGGTCAACGGGAAGGGTGCGCGCTTCGTCAACGAGGCCGCCCCGTACAGCGATGTGGTGCACGTGATGTACGAGAAGGACCGGGGGGCGACCGGCTCGCACATCCCCGCGTGGCTGATCGTGGATCAGAACTACCGCAACAAGTACCTGTTCAAGGACGTCCTGCCGACCATCGTCTTCCCCGACTCCTGGTACGAGGTGGGCGCGGCGAAGAAGGCGTGGACCTGGGACGCGCTGGCGGGTCAGATCGGCGTACCGGCGGCCGCGCTGCGCTCCACCCTCAACCGGTTCAACGCACAGGCCTGGAACGGCGCCGACCCCGACTACCACCGGGGCGACACCGCCTACGACCACTACTACACGGACCCGGGCGTCACACCGAACTCCTGCCTGGCCCCGATCTGGGCGCCGCCGTTCTACGCCTTCAAGATCGTGCCGGGTGACCTGGGCACGAAGGGCGGCATCGTCACGGACGCGCGGGCCCGCGCGCTGCGGGCCGACGGATCGGTGATCCGGGGCCTGTGGGCGGCGGGCAACGCGAGTGCGGCGGTGATGGGGCACAGCTACGCGGGGGCCGGATCGACGATCGGTCCCGCGATGACGTTCGGCTACGTGGCGGCGAACGACATAGCCAACGGGTGACGCCCGTCGGCTGGCCCTGCCGGCCAGTCCTGCCGACTAACCCTGCTGGAAGAGCTCGGCCGGGAGCGGCTTCAGCAGCGCGTACAGGTCGTCGGTGATCGGCCGGTCCCAGCTCGCGATGGTGACCAGCACGTTGTCGCTGCGGTCGAACTGCACGCAGCTGATCCGACCCTCGGAGAGCTTGATCTTCCGGACGATGAGGAGGTTGTCGCCCTGCATGACGGGGCAGTCCTCGGCACCGGTGACCTCGACGTCCTCGTCGTTCTCTAGGGCGTCGAGGAGCTGGGCCACCTCGAAGGGGACCTGGCCCTCGGAGAGGTCACGGGCGGGGGAACCCTCGGGGAGGTTCCCGATGATCATCGCGGGGCCGCGTCCGCCGAACAGGTCGTAGCGGAGGAACACACCCTGGCAGCTTCCGTCGGGCGCGGGCAGCAGCCCGGCCCCGAGATTGCCCGGCCAGTCCCCCGGGTCCATGGCCAGGACGTCGAAGTCCGGGCCGGCGGGTGTGGCGGCGCGGTGGCGGCGGAGGAAGGACATGCCGCCAATGGTACGTGCCCGCCCGCGTTTCCCGGCCCTCCACCCCCGACCCGGGTGCTGCGCCCGGACCCGTCAGGCCCCGGGCTGCGCCCGGACCCCTGGGGCTCCGCCCCAGACCCCGGGGGGCGGGAAGCCACCGGGGGGGGGTTGGTTTGGGTTCGGCCGGCGGGGGGGGGGGTGTGGTGGC
>NZ_JBHYVM010000004.1:0-57025 GCF_042750105.1 Streptomyces sp. NPDC059443
GAGCTGACCGCGGTACTGACCGCCGCGGGCGGCCTGGTCGAGCCGGAGGGCTCGGCGGGCGCCGAGAAACTCACCGTGACCGGACTCCCCTCGGACCGGATCGCCACGCTCGCCTTCGAGAACGGAATCCTCCTCACCGAACTCACCACCCGGACCGCCTCCCTGGAAGAGGCCTTCATGGAACTCACCGCCGACAGCGTCGAATACCAGGCAGGACAGCCCCGATGACCACACTCGCCCCCTCCGCCGCGTCCTCCTCCTCGTCCACGCCGTACCTTCTGGATCCGCCCGCCCGCTTCCGCGATCTGGTCGCCTCCGAATGGATCAAGACGCGGTCCCTGCGCTCCACCCCGTGGGCCCTGGCATTCATCACCCTCTTCGTCATCGGATCCGCCGCCGTGGCCACGCTCGCCGACAAGGCCGCGGGCTCCGAACCCGGCAGCTTCCTGGCCTACGACTCCTTCTCGTCGCCCGGCTACATGACGCTGATGCTCTTCGCCGGCAGCATGGGCGCCCTCACCGTCGTCAGCGAATACAGCAGCGGCCTGATCCGCACCACCTTCGCGGCCGTCCCCGCCCGAGGCGCGGTCGTACTGGCCAAGGCGGTCGTCACCGCCCTGCTGTGGACCGCGGTCGGCACGGCCGCCGCCCTCGGATCCTTCCTCGTCTCCCAGGCCATCCTGAACGGGCACGGCGCCGCCGTCGCGATCACCCACCCCGACGTGTTCCGCCCGCTGCTGGCCTCCGCGCTGCTGGCCCCGGTGTGCGCCCTGACCGGCCTGGGCCTCGGCGTCCTGATCCGGCACGCCGCCGGGACCATGCTTGCCACCGTCTTCGGCCTGCTGATGCTCGCCCCCATGTTCTCCGAGAGCAACCGCTGGTCGGCGGACGTCAAGCACACGATGGTGTCGTCCGCCTGGGCCCGCCTCGTCCAGACATACGAGCCGAATCCCGACTCCCTGGGCTACAGCGCCACCCTCCCCGGCGCCTGGGCCGTGTTCGCCCTCTGGCCGCTGATCGCCATCGCCCTCGCCGTGGTCGTCGTACGCCGCCGCGACGTGTGAGGGTCCCGAGGCCACCGTTTCCACACCTCGGGGCAAAAGACAAGGGCAAGGAGATTGGCCGCTCCTTGCCCTTCTCAACATATAGCGCACGGGGGGCCTTGCGGCAAGGCCCCCTTCATGCCGCAAAATCGCCATTCGAATCCAGAACCGCGGAAATCAGGGATTCGGCTTGTCGAATGGGGCGGTATTCGTGACCGACGTAATTGACGTAATTGACGTGATCGTTGCCGGCGCAGGACCGACCGGCGTGATGCTGGCCGCCGAATTGCGGCTGCACGGTGTGCGCGTCGTAGTGCTGGAGAGGGAAGCGGAGCCGACCAGGGTCGTGCGCGCGCTCGGGCTGCACTCGCGCAGCGTCGAGGTGATGGACCAGCGCGGGCTGCTGGAGCGGTTCCTCCCGCTCGGCCGGCAGTACCCGGTCGGCGGGTTCTTCGCCGGCATCACCAAGCCGGCGCCGGACCGGCTGGACACCGCGCATCCGTACGTCCTCGGCATCCCGCAGACCACCGTCGACCGCCTGCTGACCGAGCGCGCCACCGAGCTCGGCGTCGAGATCCGGCGCGGCTGCGGACTGGTCGGGCTGAGCCAGGACGCACACGGTGTGACGGTCGGGCTGGCCGACGGTACGGAGCTGCGCTCGCGCTACCTCGTCGGCTGCGACGGCGGCCGCAGCACGGTGCGCAAGCTGCTCGGCGTCGACTTCCCCGGCGAGCCGACCAGGGCCGATACGCTGCTGGGCGAGGTGGAGCTGACCGCGCCGCCGGAGACGGTCAGCGCCGTGGTGGCCGAAGTCCGCAAGACCCAGCTGTGGTTCGGCGCCATGCCCCTCGGGGACGGGACGTACCGCGTGGTCGCGCCCGCCGCCGGGGTGGCCGAGGACCGCAGGGTCCCACCGACCCTGGACGAGCTGAAGCAGCGGATGCGGGAGGCCGGCGGCACGGACTTCGGCGCCCACTCACCGCGCTGGCTGTCCCGCTTCGGCGATGCCACCCGGCTGGCCGAGCGCTACCGGACCGGCCGGGTGCTGCTGGCCGGCGACGCGGCGCACGTACACCCGCCGGTGGGCGGGCAGGGGCTCAACCTCGGTGTCCAGGACGCGTTCAACCTCGGCTGGAAACTCGCCGCCGAGGTGAACGGCTGGGCACCGGAGGGGCTGCTGGACAGCTATCACGCCGAGCGGCGCCCGGTGGCCGCCGACGTGCTGGACAACACCCGTGCGCAGATGCAGCTGATGTCCCCCGAACCGAACGCCAGGGCGCTGCGCCGGCTGCTCTCGGAACTGATGGAATTCGAGAACGTGAACCGGCACCTGACCGAGAAGATCATCGCGATCGGGATCCGCTACGACCTCGGCGAGGGCCACGAACTGCTCGGTCGCCGGCTGCGGGACATCGGGCTGAAGCGGGGTCGCCTCTACGAGCTGACGCACGGCGGCCGCGGACTGCTGCTCGACCAGACCGGCCGGCTCTCGGTGGCGGGCTGGGCGGACCGGGTCGACCACGTGGTCGACGTCAGCGAGGAGCTGGACGTTCCCGCGGTGCTGCTGCGGCCGGACGGCCACGTGGCCTGGGCCGGCGAGGACCAGCGGGACCTGCTCGACCACCTGCCCCGGTGGTTCGGCGCCGCCACGGGCTGAGCGCGCGGTGACGTGACGCACGCGCCGGGCCGGGCCTCGCCTCGCCTCGCCGGGCCGGGCCGGCTACCAGCCGAAGCGGCGGTCGACCTCGCGCTCGAACTCCTCGAAGGTCAGGACCCCGTCACCGTCCAGGTTGGCCCGGTCGAAGAGGGCCGAGGAGGCGTCCGCGTCACCCACTCCCCAGAAGGGCAGGTCCCCTGCGGCGGCGAGGGTGGGTCCCTTCGTACGCAGGGCGCTGATCACCTCGGCGCGCGTCAGGACGCCGTCACTGTTGAGATCCAGCGCGTCGAAGAGCTTGCGGGCCTTGGCGCTCATGACGTGGTCCTTTCACCGGGGGTCCGGCGGGACGGAGATCCGCCGGACCATCAGCCTACGACCCGCCCCGCGGGACGAGGGGGGCGCACCACGTCATCCGGGCAGTCGGCCGGCCTGACGGACCGACTCCGCCAGTTGACGCACTTCGGGGTCCTCCGTGCGGTCCGCCAGCCGCTGTGCGTGACCGGCGAGCTGGTCCAGAGAGACTGCGCCCGGCACCCGCTCCCAGCCGCCGCCGCGCTCCCGCAGCGCGGAGGCGAAGTAGGCCGCCACCGCCGTGACCTGGAGGCGCGGGGGCGCCTCGGTCCACAGGTCTCCCCGTAGCGCAGTCTCCTCTACCCCGCCGGACGCCTCGTGCGGGGCGCGGGTGCGCGGGTCCAACCAGCGCACCGTCGCCGTCGCCACGTGCCCGGTCGCGCCGGGGCGCAGCCGTACCGCGTACAGGGCGGTCACCGTATGACCTGCACCGACCTCGCCACCGTCCACCTTGTCGTTGCGGAAGTCCTCGTCGGCGACCTTGCGGTCGTCGTAGCCGATGAGCCGGAACCGTTCGACGGTCTGCGGGTCGAAGGAGACCTGCGCCTTGGCGTCCCGGGCCCGCAGTTCGATCTGCGCGGGGAGTTCGTCGCAGAAGACCTTGCGCGCGCCTTCGGTGTCGGAGACGTAGGTGGTGTGGCCGTCGCCCCGGTCGGCAAGGCGTTCCATGAAGGCGTCGTTGTACTCGCTGCCCACGCCCACGCCGAACAGGGTGATCCCGTGCTCGGTACGGGCGCCGGAGATCCGCTTGAGGATGGCGTCGGCGGAGGTGGCGCCGACGTTGGCGAGGGCGTCGGAGAGCAGGACGACCCGGTTGGTGGCTCCGGGCCGCAGCGATTTGACCGCCTCGTCGTATCCGCGGGTGATGCCCGCCTCGACGTTGGTGGAGTCGTCGGCGCTCAGTCCGTCGACGATCCGGTGGATCTGGTCGCGGTGGCCCTCGACGCGGGTCATCGCGAGCCGGGTACGGGCCTTGCCGCTGAAGGCGACGATGGCGACCGAGTCGTCGTCGCGCAGCTGGTCGGTCATCAGGTTCATGGAGGTGCGGACGAGGTCGAGTCGGCCGTGCTCCCCCATGGAGCCGGAGACGTCGACGACGAAGGTGAGGGCGGCGGGCGGGCGGCGCTCCTCGCCGTCCGCACCGTGTCCCGCGGAGCGGGTGGCCAGGCCGACGCGGACCAGGGACCAGCCGGGGTCGTCGGTCCGGGCGCCGTCGACGGTGACCGAGAAGCCGTCGCCGTCGGGCTCCGGGTAGTCCTGCCGGAAGCTGTTGACGAACTCTTCGGGGCGGACGGTGGCGGGGTCGGGGAGGTGGCCGTCGGCGAGCGTGCGGCGGGCGTACCCGTAACTGGCGGTGTCCACGTCGAGCCCGAAGGTGGAGAGGTAGTCGGGGGGCGGGGCGGTGGGGAGCCGTCCGTCGGACTCTCCTTCGGCGCCGCCTCCGGGGGAGGGTGCCGCGGGTCTCGGTCTCGCGGCGCCGCCGTTCCAGCCGCGTTCGGCGGAGGCCCCGTTCGAGCCTCCGCCTCCGCTGTATCCGCAGCCGGTCAGCAGCAGTCCGGCCGCGGCGAGTCCGGCGATCAGCCTGCCGCGCCTTCTTCTCCGGGCTGGGCGGGGTGTGCGAGGTGCGCGGTCCTGATGAGGCGTCACAGCTGCTCCCTCGAAGCGTCGTCGGTGTTGAATTGGACGCATGAGAGGGGCTGTTGGAGCTGTCGAAGTCATTCCGAACGGATATCGAAGCGACAACGGCAGGCGGAACATCAAGGTCTGGCATCGATTTCAACTCGGAACGCGCCGCCGGGGTTACCCCCGGAAGACCTTCCGGAGGAGTTCGCCGAACTCGGCGGGGTGCGTGGTCAGGCCGGTGTGTCCACCGGGGAAGTGCAGGAGTTCCGTACCGAGCCGTCCGGCCAGGAACTCGGCCGGACGGTACGGCAGTTCGCCGCGCGAGTCCTGGCCGCAGGCGAGCACGAGCCGGTCCGACACCGCCTCCAGCCGGCGGATGTCCGGGGTGTAGGACATGAAGGCGGGCACGATGCGCCCGACGAAGTACGGCAGGTCGGCCATCGTCTGCTCGGCCCGTGCCGCGGCCTGGGGCGGAAGCCGCACCCCGGCCTTGGGCCCGTCACTGTCGCCGGTGTCGCCGGTCTCGCCGGCTTTCTTCAGTCCGGCGGCGAACACCGCCATGGCCGGCATGAGCCCCTGCGTGCGCAACGCCTCTTGCACGCGTGCGAGGAGCGCGCGGTGCGCGGCGGCGTCCGGGAGGACCTCCACCAGCGGCGGTTCGTGCGCTACGAGGCGTTCGACGCAGCCGGGATGGGCGGTGAGCAGGTGCACGGCGGCGATCGCGCCCGAACTGGCGGCGAACACCCGGGCCGGTTCACCGGGCGACAGCAGTTCCAGCAGGCGCAGGGCGTCGTCGGCGTGCTCCTCCACCCGCTGCTCGGCCTCGGGATCGTCCAGTGGGCTTCGGTGAATGCCGCGCGGGTCGTAGGTCGCGACGGTGTACTCGGCGGCCAGCTCTTCCGCCACCCCGTCGAAGGCGGCCGCGCCGCCCGTCCCTCCGGGGATCAGCAGCAGGAGCGGGCCCCGGCCCCGCACTTCGTAGTGCAGGGTCGCGCCGTTCACGCGCAGGCTGCCGATGGTCGGGGCGGTCATGAGGGGACTCCTTCTCGGGACGGGGGCCAGTGCTCCAGGAGGGTGTGCAGGGCGTCGAGGGCGCGGATCCAGGAGTCCTGGGGCGAGCGCTCGTGCGCGAACCCGCCGGCTGCCTCCAGGGCGACGAACCCGTGGAACGTGCTGCGCAGCAACCGGACCGCGTCGGTCAGGTCGGGCTCGGCCAGTCCGTACCCGCGCAGGATTCCGTAGGTCAGCTCGACCGCGCGCCGCGGTCCGGGCGCCCGTGCGGCCAGTTCGGGGTCGATGCGGATCCCGGCCTGCGTCGCCGCGTAGCGGCCGGGGTGGCTGTGCGCGTACTCCCGCCAGGCGTCGGCGAACGCGACGAGCGCGTCCTTGCCCGCCCGCCCGGCGGTGGCCTCCGCGATGCGGATGGTCTTCTCGTCCGCCGCCAGCAGCGCGATCCTTCCGCGCAGGTCCTCCAGGCCGCGCACGTGCGCGTAGAGGCTCGCGTCCTTCACGCCCAGCCGCCGCGCCACCTGCGACATGGTCACCCGGTCGAGTCCGACCTCGTCCGCCAGCTCGGCGCCCGCGATCGTCACCCGCTCCGGCGTCAGCCCTGCCCGCGCCATACGCCTCCACCTTTCCTAGGGTTCCTAGTTTTAACCTAAGAGTCCTAGGCGAGCAACTGCCGGAGGGCCGACGGTCAGGGCGACTCCTGGAGGTAGGCGGCAATCAGGGCGAGGTCGTTGGCGATCGACAAGATGCCGGCGGGGTTCGTGGTCGGTGTGGACGCCCCGTTGACCCCGGCGTAGAAGGTGTCGAAGCGGCCGCCGCCCTTGTCGAGGTAGCCGGCGATGGTGATGGCGCCGACGGCCAACCGGTCGTTCAGGGAGTCCCCTCCGACGGCCGCGCCGGTCTTCGCGAAGACCTTGCCGCGCGCCGGGCAGCTCCGGCAGTTGTCGGCCAGCAGACCGTCCACCCCGAGGACGGGCAGGGCCTCCCGGAAGAGCTTGGCGTCCGGGGTGCGCTGCCAATAGGCCAGCATCTGCACCAGTGCCTGGGGCGTGGCCCGGTCGGCGGGGTTGCCGCCCCGGCCGTCCATGAGCTGTACCTGGCTTCGGTCGACGCCCACCCGGTCGAGGAAGGCGGCCAGCACCGGGAAGCCGTCGGCGCACTGGTGGCTGCCGGTGGTGACGGCCATCAGGCAGATGCCGAGGTTGGCGCCCAGGTTGTGGCTGACCTTGAGGATCAGCTTCGCGTACTGCGCGTACGGCGGTGAGGTGTACGCCGCCACCCGCGGGCGGCCCGCGTAGTCGCGCGGCAGTCGGGCCGCCGGGTTGGGTCCCGTCGCGGCGGCGGTGACCTTCACCCCGGCCCGGCCCAGCGCCTCGATGAGCGCGGTCCGGCCGAAGGCGTCCGGATCCGTGATCGGGGAGGTGCGCAGCAGCGGCTCGGCGTCGGCCGCGATGGTGCCGGACAGCCGGATCCGGGTGCCGCCGTCGGTGGCCGTCACCGTGACCCCGGCCGGTTTCCCGGCCGCGACGGTCGTCACCGTGGAGGTGACCTCGTACGGCGCGACCTTGGGCCGCCAGTCGACCCGGGCCTTCGCGCCCGGACCGGCCCCGGGCGTGGTCAGCAGGTCGATGAGGTTGTCGTTGACGATCAGCGGTGTCGGGGTGGGGACGAGGACCGGGTCGGGGTCGAAGAGCCGGCTGTCGACGAGCACGTCGCCGTCGACGCGCGTGATGCCGGAGTGGCGGACCTGCGCCGCGAGCTGGTCGATGCCGGCGAGCGGGTTCTGCGGGGTGAGCGTCGCCCCGGGGAAGTCGTTGGCGTAGGTGTGGTCGAGGTCTGTGTACGCGACCGTGCCGTCGGGGCGCGTCCGGCCGCCGAGGGTGAGGTCTCCCTGGGCGACGAGGTCGAGGTCGCCGGTCAGCGTGGTCCCGTTGCGCTCCCCCACCGCGTAGACGGGGGTCACGGAGCGGTGGTCCGTGCCGAGGGTGCGCCAGGTGCCGGAGACGGGGAACAGTTTCGCGGTGGAGCCCGGGATGAAGAACTGCCCGGGGAACAGGCTGTGCTCCACCCGCCCGCCGGCCGGTTCGCTCTGCAGGAGGCCCCACTGGGCATCGCGGTACTCCGGCTTCCGCATGATCTCCGTGATGCGCGGGTCGAGTCGGCCCGGATCCCCCACGCCGGACGGAAACGGCGACGGGGAGGGGGAGGGGGAAGGGGAAGGGGAAGGGGAAGGGGAAGGCGACGGGGCCGCGCGGGCCCCCGTACTCAGTGCGAGCGTCACCAGCAGGAGGGCGGCGCACCCGGCGGCCGCACGGCGCCACGGCGCCGCACCGCGGATCGGATTTCCCACAGCACGCTCCGTTCGTCGCGGCTGCCGTCTCCCCGGACCCCGGGGCATGTGAACAGCGTGGCACGGCACGGATCGGCTCGCCCGTCACCGGGACCTGTGGGCGGGGTGGCCGATGGTGTACGAATTCCTTCGTGAACGAACAGATCCAGCCCCCGACCATCCGCGTCTTCATAGCGCTCGCCCCGCCCGACGACGCGAAGGAAGAGCTGGCCCGGGAACTGCGGCCCGCCTACGAGGCGTACCCGCGCATGCGCTGGAACCGCATCGAGGACTGGCACATCACCCTGGCGTTCCTCGGCGAGCTCCCCGTCGCGACGGCCGCGCTCCTGCGGCCGCCGCTCGCGGGCCTCGCGGCGACGCGCCGGCCCCTGGAACTGGCCATGCGCGGCGGCGGGCACTTCGACGAGCGGGTGCTGTGGACCGGCATCGAGGGAGAGCTCGAAGGGCTGCACCAGCTCGCCGCCGAGGTCCGTGACGTGGTCAGGGACATCGGCGTGCCCTACGAGGGCCGCCCGCTGCGCCCCCACCTGACACTGGCGCGCTCCCGCCGCGACGATCGGTCCAGCGCCACGGAGGCCGCCAGCGGGCTCGCCGCGTTCACGGGGCGCCGGTGGCCGGCCGAACGCCTGCACCTGGTCGGCAGCAACATCGGCCGCGGCCCGGGGCCGATCCACTACCGCGACATCGAGGCGTGGAGCTTCGACGGCGAGCGCTGAACGGGCAACGGCCGTAACCCACTTCCCCGAGACCGTTTAGGGTTTGGGCGTGAGCTTTCATGTCGTCATAGGATTCGGGCCCGCCGGTGCCGCCACGGCTCGGCTGCTGGCCGAGCAGGGCCATACGGTGCGGGTCGTCACCTCGTCGGGCCGAAGCCCCGAACCGGGGATCGAGCACGTCGCGTTCGACGCGTCGGACAGCGGGCGGCTGACCGAAGCCGCGCGGGGCGCGGCCGCGATCTACAGCTGCGCCGGGCATCCCTACCCGCGCTGGGCGAGCGCCTGGCCGCCGCTCGCCTCCTCGCTCTGCGCCGCCGCCGAGGCGACCGGGGCGGTGCTGGTCATGCTGGGGAACCTCTACGGCTACGGCCCGGTGGACGTTCCCATGACCGAGGACCTGCCGCTCGCGGCCACGGGCCCCAAGGGCCGGGTGCGCGCCTCCGTGTGGGAGCAGGCGCGGAACCTGCACGACCAGGGCCGCATCCGCGCGGTCGAGGTGCGGGCCTCGGACTTCTTCGGGCCCTCGGTGACCGATGGCGGCCACCTGGCGGCGCGGGTGATGCCGGGGCTGCTGCGCGGCAAGCCGGTCTCCGCGCTCGGCGACCCGGACGCCCCGCACAGCTGGACCTACCTCCCCGATGTGGCCGGCGCGCTGGTCGAGGTCGCCGCGGAGGAACGGGCCTGGGGGCGGCCCTGGCACGTCCCGACGGAACCGGCCCTGTCCGTACGGGAGATGACCGGCCTCCTTTCCACCCAGGCGGGATCGGGACCGGTCGCGGTGCGCCGGATCCCGCCGGCAGTGCTGGGTGTGTCCTCGCTGTTCTCCCCGATGATCCGCGAACTGAAGGAGATCCGGTATCAGTTCGACCGTCCCTTCGTCGTTGATTCGAGCGCCTACGAGGCGGAGTTCGCCCTGCGGGCCACCCCCGTCGGCGAACAGGTCAAGACGACCGTGGACTGGTGGCGCGAGCGGCGGGCCGCCACCGCGTGACCCGCCCGGCGCCGTCGGCGTTGTTGCCGGTATGGACGAGACTTCCGAACTCCTCGACATCCTGCTCGACGGCGCCACCGAGCAGCGCCTGAAGCTGATCAGCGGGGACGAGGCGAGGGCCCTGATGGTGCTCCTGGGCTTCCTGGACGACGACGGCCAGCCCGAGGACGTCCGTCGGACCGCGGCCGAGATGCGGTTCCGCCTCGCGTCCCGCCTCGCCTCTCCTCCCGCCTGAACCCTCCGGGCGGTCGGGGATTTTCAACCGACCCTGTGTCCGGGGGTGCCGGCGCCGTCCGCGGCCTCGGCGGACTCGGCGGCGCTCTCGGCCGCCGAGGTCATCGCCGCGAGCCTTCGTACACTGGAGCGCCGCTGTACTACGGACAGGCCCGCCACCGCCGCCCCGAGTACGAGCCAGCCCGCCGGTCCGGCCGTCATCACCGCGCCCGTCAGCAGCAGCGGCCCGGCGGACTTCTGGACGGACTGGGCCATGCCCGCCACTCCGAGGTAGGAGGCCCTCGCCCGCTCGGGCGCGAGGGAGACCGCCAGCTCCCAGGAGGTCACCGAGCGCATCAGCTCCGCCGCGGTGACCAGCACCGCCGCGGCCAGCAGGGCGGCCGAGGCGGTCCAGGAGCCTCCTCCCGTCGACGCGGCCAGGAGGACGCAGCAGGCGAGCAGCGTGAGCCCGTAGACGAGGACCGCTCCCGTGGCCCGGCGCGGCCCTTCGACCCTGGCCGACACGCGGATCTGGAGCAGGACGACGAGCACGGTGTTGATCACGAGGAAGGCCGGGACCAGGGCGTGCGGTGCGTCGGTGTGGTCCACCAGCCACAGCGGCAGCCCGACGTTGAGGATCGAGTCGTCCAGGCTCAGCGGGATGTCCAGCAGGACGAACCGGAGGTATCCGCGGTCCCGCCAGGGGCTTTCGGCGGGCGGTCCGTCCACCGCGGCGGCGCCGTCACCGGTCCGCGCCGCCACGTGCCCGTGGCCGCGCGGTTCCCGGGTGCGCCAGACCAGCGCGGCGGCCGCCAGGAACGACAGCGCGTTGCCCAGGATCAGCGCCTGGTAGGCACCCTCGGTCCCCACGGCCAGACCGATCGCGGCGATGCCCGCGCCGATCCCGTAGCCGGCGTTGGCCGAACTGCGCGACAGCGCCTGGTACGTGGAACGGCGCTCGCCCGCCACCCGGGTGGCGAAGAGCATCTCCAGCGTCTTGGCCGCCCGGTCGCCGAGGGAGGTGACGGCGACCACGAGCAGCAGCAGGGGGAAGCTGGTGACGACGAGCAGCGCGCAGAGGGTCACGAGCCGCAGGAGGTGGCTGGCGATCAGCAGCGAGCGCACCGGGAACCGCCCCGCCAGGTGGCCCGCGAGCGGTGAGCCGGCGATGCCGGCCACTCCGGCCGCGCCCAGCAGCAGACCCAGTTGCCGGGCGTCCAGTCCGGCCACGAAGGTGAAGTACAGGACCGAGGACGCGGCCCACACCCCCGTACCGGTCCGGTCCAGCAGCTGGGCGAACAGCATGATGCGCGCGTCCCTGCCTCCCGGTGGCCGGCGCAACTGCGCCAGCAGGCCGGCTTGGCCCCGCTCGTCCTTCCGGGTCTCCGTGCCCCGCCGCATCCCAGTCCCCCGCACGATCCCAGTCCCCCACACGCTCGCGAATGTATCTCGATGTCGAGATACATCGCGCAGCCTGCCCCAAAATAATCTTGACGTCAAGATAGTTTGGCTCCGGTACGCCTCCCCCCGCGGCGCGCGGCGCCCGGCCGCCGCACCCCGGGCGACCGGGAGTGCTACAACTGGTTCGTGACCGGTCCTTGCAACCCGTACCGGGGACGTCGGTGCGGTCACTGAGCAGAACGCGCCCGCGAAGCGTCGCCCGCCAGGTATTCGTCCTCCAGGTGGCGATCGTGGTGCTGCTCGCCGCCGCCGCCGTTCTGGCCCTCGTACTCCAGTCGCGCCGCGACATCGACCGCGAGGCCCGCACCCGCTCCGTGGCGGTCGCGGAGAGCTTCGCCCACGCACCCGGGCTGCGCGAGGCCCTGCGGTCCCCCGATCCCTCCGCCATCCTCCAGCCCATCACCGAGGCGACGCGCAAGGCCTCCGGAGTGGACTTCATCGTGGTGATGGACACCCAGGGGATCCGCTACACCCATCCGCTGCCCGACCGCATCGGCAAGCGGTTCGTCGGCACGATCGGCCCCTCGCTGGCCGGCCGGGTCTACACCGAGAGCGTGCACGGCCCCCTGGGCAACGAGATCCAGGCCGTGGTGCCGGTCTTCTCCGGGAACGGCGCGGACGGCCGGGTCGTGGCGCTGGTCTCGGCGGGCCTCACCGTGGAGAACGTCACCGGAGCCTTCGACCGGCAGCTCCCCGTCATCCTCGGCGCCAGCGCCGCGGGCCTCGCCCTGGCCACCGCGGGCGCGGCGCTGATCAGCAGGCGCCTGCGCCGGCAGACCGGCGGACTCGGCCCGCTGGAGATGACCCGGATGTACGAGCACCACGACGCGGTGCTGCACTCCGTGCGGGAGGGCGTGCTGATCATCGACGGCGCCCGGCGGCTGCTGCTCGCGAACGACGAGGCGAAGCGGCTGCTCAGGCTGGGGCCCGGAGCCGAAGGCGCGTACGTCCGGGACCTGCCCGGGCTCGACCGGCAGCTGTCCGACCTGCTGCTGTCCGGCCGGGAGGCCACCGACGAGGTGCACGAGGCCGGGGAGCGGCTGCTGGTGATCAACCAGCGGCCGACCCGACCCGGTGGCGGGCCCGAGGGCTCGGCCGTCACCATCCGCGACTCCACCGACATGCGCGTCCTCAGCGCCAGGGCCGACGCGGCCCGCAGGCGGCTGAGGCTGCTGTACGACGCCGGCGTCGGCGTCGGCACCACCCTCGACGTGGAACGGACGGCCCAGGAGCTGGCCGATGTCGCCGTACCGCGCTTCGCGGACTACGTGACCGTCGATCTGGCGGAGCCCGTCCTCCACGGGGACGAGCCCACCCCGTCGGCGGACCTGCGCCGCACCGGGGTCAGCGGCATCCGGAAGGACTCGCCCCTCTACCCGATGGGCAAGCTGATCGACTTCCTGCCCTCCACGCCCCAGGCGCGCGGCCTCAGCAGCGGCCGGGCCGAGGTGGTCGCCGACCTGGCCGACGCACCCGGCTGGCACGCCCAGGACCCTCCCAGGGCGCAGCAGATCATCGACTACGGGATCCACTCGCTGATCACCGCCCCCCTCAAGGCCCGCGGCGTGGTCCTCGGCGTGGTCAACTTCTGGCGCGCGCGCAAACCTGCCCCTTTCGACGAGGAGGACCTGTCGCTGGCGGAGGAGCTCGTGGCGCGGGCCGGGATCACCATCGACAACGCCCGCCGCTACACCCGCGAACACGCCCTGGCCGTGACGCTCCAGCACAGCCTGCTGCCGCGCGACCTGCCAGAGCAGAGCGCCGTGGAGGTGGCGCACTACTACCTGCCCGCGCACTCCGGGGTCGGCGGCGACTGGTTCGACGTGATCCCGCTCCCCGGCGGCCGGGTCGCGCTCGTCGTGGGCGACGTCGTCGGCCACGGCCTGCACGCCGCGGCCACCATGGGCCGGCTGCGCACCGCCGTGCTCAACTTCTCCTCCCTGGACCTGCCTCCCGACGAACTCCTCGCCCGGCTCGACGACCTCGTCCAGTACATCGACCAGAGCGTGGAGGGCGACGTCGAGGACGGACTGCTCGGAGCCACCTGCCTCTACGCCGTGTACGACGCGGTGACCCAGCGCTGCACGGTGGCCCGCGCGGGGCACGTGCCACCGTTCCTGGTGCGGCCGGACGGCACGGTGGAGATGCCGGACCTGCCCCCGGGCGCGCCCCTGGGGCTGGGCGGCTTCCCCTTCGAGTCGGCGGAGCTGGACCTGAGCGAGGGCACCCAGCTCGTGCTGTACACCGACGGGCTGATCGAAGACCCCGCCCGCGACATCGAGGAGGGGCTCGACCTGCTCCGCTCGGCCCTCGCCCACGCCGACCGGGGGCCCCAGGAGACCTGCCGGGCGATCCTCAAGAAGCTGCTGCCCGTGCGGCCCCGGGACGACGTGGCCGTCCTGGTCGCGCGGACCCGGGCACTGGGGGCGGAGCACATCGCGGAGTGGGAGGTGCCCTTCGAACCGAGCGCCGTCGGGGCCGTCCGGGCCCGGGCGGTGGAGCGGCTGGAGGAATGGGGGCTGTCCGAGCTCGCCTTCGGCACGGAGCTCGTGCTCAGCGAACTCGTCACGAACGCCATCCGCCACGGCGGGGCTCCGGTGCGCGTGCGCCTGCTCCATGACCGGGTGCTGACCTGCGAGGTCTTCGACAGCAGCAGCACCACGCCGCACCTGCGGTACGCCGCCACCACCGACGAGGGGGGCCGCGGGCTCTTCCTGGTGGCTCAGATCAGCCGGAGGTGGGGGGTCCGCTACACCCCCGAGGGGAAGATCATCTGGTCCGAGCAGCAGTTGCCGGACGCCGGGGAGCTCTGAACGGGGCTCACGGGGAGCCCCCGGCGCCCGGGGCTCACCGGGCGCTCGGGCTCGGGCTCGGGCTCGGGTAGATCCGGGACTGTTTCACGCTGCCGTACGCGAAGCTCGATTCGATCGAGGCGATTCCGGGGATGGCGTGGATCCGGTCGCGCACGAGGGCCTCGTACGCCTGGAGGCTTTCGATGACCACCCGGAGCAGGTAGTCGCTGCTTCCGGCCATCAGGTAGCAGTCCTGGATGTGCTCGATGACCGCGACGTGCTCCTCGAAGACCCTGACCGCCTCACCCGTGTGGCGCTCCAGCCGTATCCGCACGAAGACGGTGATCGGGAGTCCGAAGCCGACCTGGTCGACCATCGCCGTGTATCCGCTGATCAGGCCCGCTTCCTCCAGGCGCCGCACCCTGCGCAGACAGGGCGACGGGGAGAGCCGGACCCGGTCGGCGAGGTCCTGGTTGGAGAGCCGCCCGTCGGCCTGCAACTCGCGAATGATGTGCAGATCGACTGCGTCCATGGTCACTCCTTGGCAGATTCTGCCCCAAAGCTATGCCTGAGTGGCAGAACTCGCAATCGACTGCCCCGAGGAAAGGCCTAGCGTTGCCCCATGGCCGGATCCGGCCCCTGAGGCTGGAGGAATCTCCTTGGTCACCACCAACGCCAGACCCGCGACGACGCCCCCGCACACCGGGGCCGCAGGCCGCGGGCGGTTCTCCCCGCGGCTCTCCCCGCAGGCGCGGGGCATGGTGGCGCTGCTGGTGACCGTGGCCATCTGGGCGGCCTTCGCGCTCAGCGCGCGGGCCCTGAGCGCCTCCTCCCTGCTGCCCGCCGACGCCGCCCTGCTGCGCTTCGGCGTCCCGGTGCTCGTCCTGGCCCCAGCGCTGTGGCGGCGCCGCCGCCGCATCATGGCGGTGCGCCCGGCCACCGCGGCCAAGATCATCTGCGGTGCGGGCGTGCCGTTCTTCCTGGCGGCGATGTACGGGGGTTCCCTGACCTCGGCCGCCTTCGTGGGCTCGATCGTCCCCGGGATGGTCCCGCTCTTCGTCTGCGCGCTCATGGTGGCCGCCGGGCGCGGCGCACCCCGGGGGACGCAGGCGGCCGGGCTCGTACTGATCGCGGCCGGCGTGGTCGCCCTGGTCTGGCGCTACGTCGTCCCGCTGGACACGCACGTACTGGCCGGCGCCGGGATCCTCCTCGTCGCCAGCGGACTGTGGGCCCTGTACACGGTCGGGCTCAAGGAGGTGGACCTCGACCCCGTCGGGTCGATAGGCCTGCTGTGCCTGCCCTCCTTCGTGGTCATCGCGGTGCTCGTGCTGACCGGGGTGCTTCCCACCGGCCTGGCTTCGGCGGCGGGCGGCGACATCGCCCTGTTCCTGGTGGTGCAGGGGCTCGGGGTCGGTCTGTGCGCGGGCCTGCTGTACGCGTTCGCCATCCGCCGGCTCGGCGCGGAGCGCAGCTCCGTCTTCGGCAGCCTGAGTCCCGTCGCGGTCGTCCTGCTCGCGGTGCCGCTGCTCGGCGAGTCGCCGACCCCGACCGTGCTGATCGGCGTACCCCTCATCACCGCGGGCGTCGTGCTCGCCAACCGGCGCCCCCGGCCCGGCTCCCTCCCGCACTCCCTCCCCGACCCCAGCCCGCACCCCGACTCCAAGGGTCCCGTACATGCTTGAGCTGCTCCTCCCCCCGCCCGTCGACCCGCTCTGGGACCTGACCGAGGCCTTCCACGCCGACGCGCGGCCCGAGCGCCTGAACCTCGTCCTCGGGGTCTACCGCGACGACGCCGGCGCCACCCCGGTCATGGCGGCCGTGCGCGAGGCCGAGATACGCCTGGCGGAGCGCTCGGAGTCCAAGGAGTACCGCGGGCTCTCCGGCAACACCGCCTTCAACCGCGCGATGCTGTCGATGGTGTTCGGGTCCGGCGCGGCGGCCGAGCGGGCCGTGGCGGTCCAGACCGTCGCGGGCAGCGGCGCGCTGCGGCTCCTGGCCGATCTGATCTGCCGGACCCGGCCGGGCACCACGGTGTGGATCAGCGATCCCGCGTACGTGAACCACCGGCCCATCCTGGAGGCCGCCGGGCTGCGGGTGCGCACGTACAGCTGGGTGGACGCGGCGGGCCGCTCCGACGCCGCGGGCATGCTGCGGGACCTGGAGGGCGCCGGCCGCGACGACGTCGTCCTGCTCCAGGGGTGCTGCCACAACCCCACCGGGGTCGATCCGGACACGGACACCTGGGAGGCGCTGGCGGCGCTCGCCGTCCGCGACGGCTGGGTTCCGTTCGTCGACCTCGCGTACCACGGGCTCGGCGACGGCCTGGAGGCCGACCTGGCGGCGACCCGGATGCTCGCGGACCGGGTTCCGGAGATGCTCCTCGCCATCAGCTGCTCGAAGAACTTCGGCCTCTACAGCGACCGCACCGGCTGCGCCGTCGTGCTCGGCGCGTCCCGCCAGTCCCTGCGGCACGCCGAGACGGCCTTGCAGAACGCCGCCCGGACGCTCTACTCGATGCCGCCGGAGCACGGCGCGGCGATCGTCACGGCCGTCCTCGGGGACGAGGGGCTGCGGGCCGTCTGGCAGGCCGAACTGGACGGGATGCGGCGCCGGATCACCGCCAACAGGACCGAACTGACGACCCGGTTGAGCGCCCTGGGCTGGGGCGCGCAGGCGGATGTGCTCGCGCGACAGAAGGGGATGTTCTCGATGCTGCCGCTCACCCCGGAGCAGATGATCCGGCTGCGCAGCCGGTACGCCGTCTACGGGACGACCTCGGGGCGGGTCAACATCGCGGGCATCGGGGCGGACCGGATCCCCTGCCTCGCCCAGGGCATAGCCGGAGTGCTCGGCGAGGCCGCGGCCTGACGTAACGGGTGCCCCAAGAGCCCCTCGTCTCCGGCTCCGGGCGGCCAAAATCATGTGCGACGCGTGCCGGCGACTCGACGGCACGGCGCCCGCATGACGGGCCCCCGACTCCGAAGGCAGGGGCCCAACTGGGGAGGAACCATCACCATGAGCATGGACGCGACGATCAGACCCGCGGCCTTACACCGATTCGGGCCGCACCGATTCGGGCTGCGCCGATCCGGGCTGCCCCGCACCGTCACGACCTGGGCGGCGGCCACGGTGCTCGCCGCGGGCACGCTGACCGCGGCGGCCGGTTCGGCGCAGGGCGCCGCGCCCGCGCACCCGACCGTCTACGTCGCGAACAACGACGCCGACAGCGTGTCGGCGATCGACACCGTCACGGGTGCGACCCTCGCCACCATCCCCGTCGGCGACGGCCCCACCCACGCCGCGACCACCCCGGACGGCTCCCGGGTGTACGTCTCGAACTCCGCCGATGCCACGCTGACGGCGATCGACACCGCCACCAACACCGCGACGGCCACGTTCCCCTTCGGGCAGTCCCCGGCCCAGATCGCCTTCACCCCGGACGGCAAGCGCGGTTACGTCGCCGACCGGTCGGCCCAGTCGGTGAACGTCCTGAACCCCGACACCAACACCCTCACCGCCGGCATCCCCGTCGCCGGGAACCCGTCGTACGTGGCGGTGAACCCGGCCGGCACCCGCGTCTACGTCACCCGCACCGCGGACGCCCGCGTCGACGTGATCGACACCGCCACCAACACCGTCACCGCGAGCATTCCCGTCGCGGGCGATCCCCGGCGACTCGCGGTCAACGCGGCCGGCACCCGCCTCTACGTCACCGGGAACTCCAGCAACACCGTCTCCGTGATCGACACCGCCACCAACGCCGTCGTCGGCACGCTCGGCACCGGCGGCCAATACCCGCAGGCCGTGGCCGTCTCTCCCAACGGCACCCGCGTCTACGTCGTCAACGTGCTCTCCGCCACGGTCTCCGTCATCGACACGGCCGGCGGGACCGTCCTGGCGACCGTGCCCGTCGGATCCTCACCCGTGGACACCGCCCTCACCCCCGACGGCAAACACCTGTACGTCGCCAACTACCGCGGCGACAGCCTGTCCGTGATCGACACCGTCACCAACGCCGTCACCGGGACGCTCGCCACCGGCTACGCGCCCGTCTCCCTCACCATCACCCCCACACTGGCCGCCGACCTCGGGGTCACCCTCACGGCCACCGCCGTGCCCGGCCTGCTGAACGGGCACATCGACTACACGCTGACCGTCACCAACAACGGGCCCGCCACGGCCGCCACGGGCACCGTCACCGCGCCTCTGACCGCCCCCATGAGCGCCACCAGCCCCAACTGCACCGTCGGCGCGGGCGCCGTCACCTGCACCGTGACCAACCTCGCCCCGGGCGCGAGCACCACCCGGCGCTTCACGGCGCCCGTCGCGCTCCTCAGCCTCGGCACCGCCTACACCGTCACCGCCACCCGTACCGCGAGCAGCCCGGCCGACCCGAACCCGGCCAACGACAGCAGCAGCCGTACCTGCACCGCGCTCACCTCGCTCATCGTCAACTGCAACTGACCGGGCGGGTGCCCGCAGGACCGGCAGGGTCCGGGCTGCGGGCACCGCGCTAGGTCGTCTCTGGGCGCAGTTCGAAGGAGATGTGAGAGGACAGCGCGCGGAGGAAGTCCGGCGCGTCGAAGAGCTCACCCGCGGAGGCGACGCCGACCGTCCTGGTCCGTCCCGTGAGGATGCGGGACACGGCTTCCACCACGAGCGGCGCCGTGACGGCGTAGATGTCCCGGCCCCGGGCCACGGCGCGCCGTTCGGCGCCGCCGGAGCGCACGAGTACGTCGACGAGGAAGGTCTGTGCGGATCGGCCGCTGGCGTCGACGGCGGTCGGGGCCGGGGTGTCCGCGGCCGACAGGTCCGTGGCCGCCTCCGTCGCCATGTAGTTGCGCACCTCGGGGATGGCCAGGTGACTGGGGATGGTGACCACATCGGCCATCGTGAACTCCCCGATGACGGGCCGGGTGCCCATCGGGTCGGGGAAGGCCCATTCCAGGGTGGGCGGCGCGTCGTCCCGGTACTCCAGCCGCCCGCCCGCGTACCGGACGCGTCGGCCGCCGCGCCGCTCCCGGGACACCCTGCCCGCGGCGCGCGTCCCTTCCGTGGGGTGCCAGCTGTTCAGCCCGTACGCGACGTGCGCCTCGTCGGCCCCGGTCCAGTCCCCCATCGCCGCGGTGGCGAGCAGGTCGCCGAGGCCTCCGTAGAAGGCCATCGCGGGGAGGATCACCGCTCCTTCGGCACGGGCGCGGTCGGTGAACCGGGCGAACGTGTCCACGTTGGCCTCGATCTCGGCCGCGACGTCCACGTACGGGATCCCGGCGCGCAGCGCCGCCTCGATCACCGGGGCGGCGGTCGTGGCGAAGGGCCCGGCGCAGTTGACCACGGCCGCCGCACCGGCCAGCGCCCGGTCGAGCGAAGCCGGATCGTCCACCGACGCGGGCCGGACGTCAAGGCCGGGATGGGACCGCGCCAGCTCCTTCAGCTTGCCGGGGTCGCGGCCCGAGAGCACCGGGAGGAAGCCGCGCTCCCGCAGTTCGGCCACCACGAACCGCCCGGTGTGCCCGTACGCGCCGAACACCGTCACCGTCTGCGCCGTTCCCATTGGGTTCTCCCCCTTCGTGCCCGAATGATCCACTGCGGCCATCCTGGCAGCGGCGGACACCTCGCACGAGTGTCTGGAACGACGTGACGCGTACACTTTCGGACATGGATACTGTCGCGCTGGCCGTCACCGACGGGATGCTGCACTTCGAACTGTCCGTGGCGTACGAGATCTTCGGCTCACCGCCGGCCGCCCCGGCCTCCGCCGCCTCCGCCGCCTTCCCGGCCGGTGTGGTCGATCCTTGGTACGAGGTCTCCGTCTGCGGGACGGGCTCCGTGCGGATCGGGCCGTACCGGCTGGAGCCCGGCCACGGGCTCGACCGGCTGCGGCGCGCCGACACCGTGATCGTCCCCGCCTGGGCCGACGTGGACGTGGAGCCACCCGGCGACCTGGTCGACGCGGTGCGCGCGGCCCACGAGGCGGGCGCCCGGGTGGCCTCGCTCTGCACGGGCGCGTTCGTGCTGGCGGCGGCCGGGCTGCTGGACGGGAAGCGCGCGACCACGCACTGGGCGCACACCGAGGCCCTGGCCGCCCGCTACCCGCGGGTGGAGGTCGACCCGGACGTGCTCTACGTGGACAACGGCAGCGTGCTCACCTCGGCCGGCAAGGCCGCCGCGCTGGACCTGTGCCTGCACCTCGTCCGCCTCGACCACGGCTCGTCCATCGCCAACGCGGCCGCCCGCCGCCTGGTCGTGCCGCCGCTCCGGGCCGGCGGTCAGGCCCAGTTCGTCACCAGCCCGGTGCCCACCCAGGAGGACCACCACCCGCTGTCCGAGCTGTTGCCCTGGGTGATCGAACGGCTCGACCAGCCGCTGACCGTGGAGGACTTGGCCCGCCGGGCCCGGATGAGCTCGCGTCACCTGGGCCGCCATTTCAAGGCGGCGACCGGGACCACTCCCCTGCAATGGCTGCTGACCCAACGGATCCGCCTCGCACAGGAGTTGCTGGAGAACTCCGACAACAGTGTCGACGCGATCGCTTCGGCCACCGGCATGGGCACCGCGACGACGCTGCGCCGGCACTTCAACCGGACGGTCGGCGTGCCCCCGGACACCTACCGCCGGACGTTCCGCGGCGGGTCTTCGCAATGAGGGAGAAGGGGGATGGGGAAAGGGGGCAATGCCCGCTCCTTTCCACTCTCAAGATATAGCGCACAGGGGGGCTTGCGGCAAGATCCCCTTCCTGCCGCACAATCGTCCGACTAGGTGGAAATCAACCGAAGTTGGAGCTGCGCATGCGGGTGTTGCTGGTGGCGTACGGGTCTCGCGGGGACATCGAACCGATGGCGGGATTCGCGCTGCGATTGCGGGCGCTGGGCGCAGAGGTGCAGATGTGCGCGCCGCCGGACTTCGCGGAGCTGCTGGACGGCGCCGGCCTCCCGCTGGTGCCGCTCGGCCAGTCGATCCGCGAGATGGCGACGGAGGCGGTGAGGGAGCCGAAGCCGCAGGTGGCGCTGACCCTGCCCGAGCGCGCGGCCCGGATCACCGCCGCGACCTACGCGTCGCTCGCCGCGGTGGCCGGGGGGTTCGACGCAGTGGTGGCGACCGGCCTGATGCCGGCCGCGGCCGCCGCGCGGTCGGTGGCGGACAAGCTGGGCATCCCCTATGTGTTCGTGTCCTACTTCCCGACCTACCTGCCGTCTCCGCACCACCCTCCGCTCGTGTGGCCGGGCCGGCAGGTCCCGCCGGAGGTGACCGACAACCAGGTGCTGTGGGACCTGAACGCCGAGAACATGAACGAGCTGTTCGGCGGGGGCATCAACTCCCTCCGGGCGTCGATCGGCCTGCCCCCGGTGGACGACGTCCGCGACCACGTCTTCACGGACCGCCCGTGGCTGGCCGCTGACCCCGTCCTCGGCCCCTGGCCGGAGCTGGAGCAAGAACAGGAGCCGGAGCCCGCGGGCTCCGGCGTGGTGCAGACCGGCGCGTGGATCAAGCCGGACGAGCGGCCGCTCCCGGCCGAGCTGGAGGCGTTCCTGGAGGCCGGCGCACCGCCGGTGTACGTGGGCTTCGGCAGCATGCCGGTGCGCGACGCGCAGGAGGTAGCCGCGGCGGCCGTCGGCGCCGTCCGCGCGCAGGGCCACCGCGTGCTCGTCTCCCGCGGATGGGCGGACCTCGCCCTCGCCGACGACCGGGACGACTGCCTGGCCGTCGGCGAGGTCAACCAGCAGGCCCTGTTCGGCCGGGTGGCCGCCGTCGTACACCACGGCGGCGCGGGCACGACCACGACGGCCGCCCGGGCGGGCGCGCCGCAGGTGATCGTCCCGCAGCTGGCGGACCAGCCGTACTGGGCCGACCGGGTGGCATCGCTCGGCATCGGCGCGGCCCACGAAGGGCCGAATCCGACCTTCGAATCCCTGTCGGCCGCGCTCAAGAGCGCCCTGACCCCCGAGATCCACGCCCGGGCGGCCGCCGTGGCGGGCACGATCCGTACCGACGGGACGACGGTGGCGGCGAAGCTGCTGCTCGACACGGTGGGACGGGCGGAGCCGCCGACGCCGTCCGCGTGAGCCCGCGGGGCCTCCTGGGCGCGTCGCGGCGGAACGGGCCGCTCAGCTGGCGGAGCCCGCCGCCGAACCCGTCGCGAGATCGGCACCCCAGCGCTCGATCGCGGCTTGCAGGTCGAGCGCTCCGGGGCGCAGGTCGGCGTCCTCGGCGGGCCAGTCCTCGCGGGGGACGCGCCACATCAGCTCGAACTCGTTGCCGTCCGGGTCCTTGGCGTAGAAGGACTTCGACACCAGGTGGTCCGAGGCGCCGACCAGCGCCCCGCGCTCGGTGAGCACGCGGCCCAGCTCCGCGAGCTCGCCGAGCGTGCCGACCTCCCAGGCCAGGTGGTAGAGGCCGACCCGGCCCTGCTCGGGGCCGGGCGCGTCGGCGCCGAGCGCGAAGAGCCCGAGATCGTGGTCGTTGAGGCTGCCCGGGGCGCTGAGGAAGGCGGCCCGGCCGGGTATGAGGTGGTCGACCTGGAATCCGAAGACCTCGGTGTAGAACTCGACGGAACGGTCGACCTCGCGGATCCAGAGGACGGCGTGGTTCAGGCGGCGGACGGACATGCGACGGGGCTCCCGCTGATTCGGAGGGACTGGCTCGGCTGGGTGACCTCCATCCTACCGTTCAAATTCGAACTACTGGGGTCCAGGGAGCCCGGACCCCAGCAGCCGGTCAGATCAGAAGGGCCGGGTGGGGAGGTACTTGCCGTCCAGGGTGATGACGGCGCGGTGACCGCCGTCGGGGTCGGCGACCTTCTTCACGTCGAGCTTGAAGTTGATCGCGCTGATGATCCCGTCGCCGAACTCCTCGTGCACCAGGGCCTTGAGCGTGGTGCCGTAGACCAGGAGCATCTCGTGGAACCGGTAGATCGTCGGGTCCGTCGGGATGCCGCCCGGGATCGAACCGCGGGTCGGGATGGTCTGGAGCAGCATCGTGGCGTCCTCGTCCAGGCCCAGCAGGCCGGCCACCGCCTTCGCGGCCTCGGCCGGCAGCGGGTGCTGACCGAGCAGGGCGGCGGTGACGAACGCCACCGACAGGCCGGTCACGTCGGCGATCTGCTGCCAGGAGAGGTCCTTGCGGGTCTTGGCTTCGACCGCCGCGACGGCGAGGTTCTGGCGGGCGGTCGGGTCGAACTGGGCGTGCACCATGGGATGGATTCCTTGTCTTGTGTCCGGGATACCGGATGTGGGGGGAAGAAGTAGGAGGTGGGGTCAGACCGCGAGAGGGGCGGGCCGGGCCGTGGCGGGGCCGAGCTCGACGACCGTTCCGGTGGGGATGTCGTAGACCCAGCCGCGCAGGGTGACCGCGTCCCGAGCCAGGGCGCGGGCCACCGAGGGGTGCGTGGCCAGGTTGGCCAGCTGGGCCACCACGTTGGCTCGCACCAGCGCGTCGACCCTGTCGGCACCGGAGCCCGAGCCGGAGCCGGAGGCGTCCGCGTGGTGCAGCCAGTCGGCGATCGTGGGCAGCGCGGTGAGGTCGTGGCCCTCGGCGATGGCGGTCATCGCACCGCAGGCGGAGTGGCCGCAGACGACGATCTCCGAAACGTTGAGGACGGCGACGGCGTACTCGATGCTGGCCGCGACCCCGTCCGAGCCCGGAGCGTGGGCGGGGACCAGATTTCCCGCGGTCCGGATGACGAACAGCTCCCCCGGCTCGCTCTGCGTGATCAGCTCGGGGACTACGCGGGCGTCGGAACAGCTGATGAAGAGCGTCGTCGGCCGGTGGGTGGCCGCCAGGTGGGCGAAGAGGTCCGCCTTGGCCGGGAAGACGTCCTGCCGGAAGCGCGCGACGCCCGTGGCGAGGTCTCGCATGGTCACTCCCTTCGGTGTGTGTCGCCCGTTCGGGCTGACGAGATCCACCATGCATGACCTGCCCCTATAGCGTCCAAGACGCAATATCCATGCCTCCTATCGATGCCATCTATAGTTGACCGCATGGCCCCGGAACTGCGTCACCTCCGCTACCTGCTCGCCGTCGCCGAACACGGCAGCTTCACCCGAGCCGCCGAAGAGCTGCGCGTCTCGCAGCCGACCCTGTCGCACCAGATCAAACAGCTGGAGCGGACCGTGAACGCCCAGCTGCTGGACCGCACCGGCCGCACCGTGCTGCTCACGGACGCGGGTCAGGCCTACGTCCACTACGCGCGCCACGCCCTGCAGGACCTCGCCGCCGCGGAGCGCGCCGTCAGCGATCTGGCCGATCTCTCCCGCGGCAACCTGCGCCTGGCGATGACCCCCACCTTCACCTCCTACCTGATCGGCCCCCTCGCCGCGGAGTTCCACACCCGCCACCCCGAAATCACCCTGGACGTCCGGGAGATGACCCAGGACCGGATCGAAGCCTCGCTCCTCGCCGACGAACTCGACCTGGGCATCGCCTTCCAGCGGCCCCATCCCGCCGGCATCGCCGCCACCGAGCTGTTCACCGAGACCCTCGGCCTCGTGGTCGGCACCGCGCACCCGTACGCCGGCCGTACCGCTCCCCTGCCGGTGCGCGAGCTCGCCGGGCAGCAACTGGCCCTACTCAGCGGTGACTTCGCCACCCGGACCCACATCGACGGCTACCTCGCCGAGCACGGCGTCCAGCCGCGCATCGCGGTCCAGGCCAACTCCATCAACGCCCTGACCGAGATCGTGCGGCGCACCCCGCTGGCCTCCGTACTCCCCGAAGCCCTCACCCACGACCACACCGGCCTGCGCCCCGTCCCCCTGACCCCCGCCCTCCCGGCCCGCACCGTCTCCCTGCTGCGCCGGGACAGCGCCTACCAGAGCGCCGCCGCCCACGCCTTCACCCGGCTCACCCGCCAGGCCTACGAGGCGTTCGGCTCGGGGCGGTAGCGCTGCACGTTGGCGCGGACCCGGTCGAGGTAGGGCTGGATGCGGCGGAGCCCGGGGTCCTGCTGCCGCACGGTCCAGGTGGCGGTGCGGTAGGCGGCGGCGAGGTTGAGCGCCGGGTCGCCGGGGACCCCTTCGAGCTCCGGCGCGATGGCGCAGAGCATCCTGCCCAGCGCCGGGATGGAGTCCTCGGGGGTGAGGGGCGGGGTGGGGACCGTACTCTGCCGGTCGGGCGGCAGGTAGTACCGGAGCACGCGGGGCGTCCAGCGGGCGATGCCGTACTCGTCCTTGTCCGGGTCGCTCAGTCCGGGGTCGAACCCGCTCTCGGCCTGGAGCATGGCCGCGATCAGGGCGGGTGTGATCTGAGGGACGCCGCACAGGGTGCCGGCCTGGACGATCAGGCTCCGGTAGCGCGTCGGGATGTCGCTGTCGGTGCGCAACCACCGGGCGTCGCCCCGGAGTCGGAGGCCGACCGCGGCGAGGGCCGCGTCCTGCGGCCGGCCGGTACCGGATACGGACTCCAGCGCGGCCGAATCCCCGGGTACCAGCGCCGCGAACGTCATCACGACGGCCAGGACGACCGCGAACCCGGTGGACCGGCGCGGGGCCGCCCGCCGGAGCCTCCCGAAGACCCGGCGCGACGCCGCCGGGGCCGGGGCCGGCTCCAAGGACGGGCCCGGGGTCGGCTCCAAGTGCGGGTCCGGGTCCGCCGGCGGGCTCGTGATGAGTTCGTAGGTCCGGATGCGGCACCGCTCCCAGTCGTCCGGGTCGCCGCCGCAGGCGCGTACGAAGGCCTCCAGCACGGCGGGCCCGGGCAGCCGGTGTCCGGCGGCGGCCGCGGCCAGGGTGGATGCCGAGTAGTGGGTCCGGGCGGCGAGCTCCCGGTAGGGCGGGCTGCCGGCCCGGCGCCGCAGTTCCCGTAAGTCGCAGGCGAACCGGGCCAGGGGCCCCTGTCCGGGATCGAGCGGCTGTTCCTGGCGTCCCATCTCCCGTGCCTCTCCATGAGGGGAGCCGGATTTGTCCGGCGATTGTCCGAGAGCTGTCCGACGAGGTCACAGGGCCGGGACGAGGGGCGCGGGGCCGGGTTGAATGTGCCCGGCTCACCCCGACGAAACGGCGACCCGGGAACAGCTGCGGGCTGGCTCGCCAAGATCATCCAACCCGGCTCCGCGCAAGACAACGCAGGTTTCGGCCCCATCGGGCCCCTGCCGTGCCGTGCGGCGTCCGAGGCCCCTCCCGCGGTGCACCCCGGAAGACCGAACCCCAAGGAGAAGACGTATGAACGGCTTTGCCGTGCGACGGACACGCTTATCCGTCACGGTCCTGCTGGCCGCCGTGGCCATGACCACCCTCGGCGGTCCGGCGCGGGCACAGGGCCCGCGGGACGCGCCCGGTCCGCTGGGCCACACCGCCTCGGCCGAGCTCTACTGCGACATCCCCGCGAACCGGGACATCGCGGTGACCCGCAAGGTCTACGAGGTGGGCCAGCGCATGAACGTGTCGGAGAAGGTGATGCTCGCCGGGTTCGAGACGGGCTGGGTCGAGTCCCGCATGAACAACCTCGACTGCGGGGACCGCGATTCGCTCGGCGTCTTCCAGCAGCGGCCCTCGCAGGGCTGGGGCTCACCCGAGCAGGTCCTCGACGTCGACTACGCGGCGGGCAAGTTCTTCGAAGTGGCCTTACAGATGGAGCCCACCATGCCGGGCGCGAGCTCCGGGGAACTGGCCCAGGCCGTTCAGCGCTCCGGCTATCCGGAGCGCTACCCCCAGGCGGAGGGCGTGGCCCGGACCTTGCGTGACGAGGCGTTCTGGCCGTACGGCACCATCGGGGCCAAGTACGAGGCCCTGGGCGGGCAGGGCGGTCTGCTCGGCCGGCCGCTGCGCGCCGAGGAGAACTCCTCGCTGGGCGGGCGGTTCCAGCTGTTCCAGAACGGGATCGTGCTCTGGCACCCCGACGCCGCGTACGCCGTCCACGGGGACATCCTCCAGAAGTTCTGGGCCACCGACGCCGAACGGAGCTGGGGCTTCCCGACGATGGACGAGGCCGACGCCGCCAAGGCGCCCGACGGGACCCGCGGCCGCTACCAGTTCTTCGAACGGGGACTGTTCCTCTGGTCCCCGCAAACCGGCAGCCACATCGTCCACGGGGCGATCTACGACGCGTTCCACGCCGCCGGACACGAAAGCGCCCTCGGCTACCCCCGCACCGACGAATTCGACGAAGCGGGCGGCAAGGCACAGCAGTTCCAGAAGGCCACCATCCACTGGAACCCGTCCAAGGGCACCTGGATCACCACCAACTGACGAGGGGGAGACACATCATGGGATCGCTGATCCTCAGGCGCATGACCGGGGCGGTGGCGCTGACGTTCGCGGCCGTCGCCCTCACCTTCGCCACGGCTTCGGGCGCGAGCGCCTCGGAGCCGGGCGGGACGATCGGGCGCGGTGAGACGATGGACCGCGCGTGGTCCTGGGTCGCCGAGCAGGTGCCATACAGCTGGGACGGGTGCCACGCCAACCAGTTCGGCTGCTACCGCCCGGACTGCTCGGGCTTCGTGTCGATGGCCTGGCACCTGAACACGTCCCTGACCACCTGGGACCTCTGGAACGTCACCTTCGACATACCGGCGGGCGACCTCCAGCCCGGGGACGCCCTGCTCCGCGACTCGGGCGGAACGGACCACGTGGCGCTGTTCGTCCGGTGGGCGGACGCGGCCCGGACGAAGCCGGTGGTGCGCGAGGAGTACGACTTCGGGCACGTGGCCGAGGAGCGCGTCTGGAGCGACGGGCTCCGGGGGTTCTCGCCCCGCCGGTACAACCGGCTGGACGACCTGATGCCGTACGGCTCGATCGGGGCCAAGTACGACGGCCTGGGCGGGGCGGGCGGTCTGCTGGGCTCACCCGTCACGGGTGAACGCGACTCCTCGCTGGGCGGACGGTTCCAGCAGTTCCAGAACGGGATCATCCTCTGGCACCCCGACGCCGCATACGCCGTCCACGGGGACATCCTCCAGAAGTTCTGGGCCACGGACGCCGAACGGAGCTGGGGCTTCCCGACGATGGACGAGGCCGACGCCGCCAAGGCGCCCGACGGGACCCGCGGCCGGTACCAGTTCTTCGAACGGGGACTGTTCCTCTGGTCTCCTCAGACCGGCACGCACATCGTCCACGGGGCGATCTACGACGCGTTCCACGCCGCCGGACACGAAGGGGCGCTCGGCTACCCCCGCACCGATGAGTTCGACGAGGCGGGTGGCAAGGCACAGCAGTTCCAGAAGGCCACCATCCACTGGAACCCGTCCAGGGGCACCTGGATCACCACCAACTGATCCCGTCCCGCCGCCCCGCGCCTCCGGCATCGTTCAGCAAGCGCAGGAGATGCCCGAGCGCGGGGCGGTCAGGTCGTCGATCCGGCGCTGGTCGGTGCCCTCGGCGGTCTCGAAGGCGAAGCCCTCGCGGACCCAGTACTCGAAGCCGCCGATCATTTCCTTCACCTGGTAGCCGAGCCGGGCGAAGGCGAGGGCCGCGCGGGTGGCGCCGTTGCAGCCGGGGCCCCAGCAGTAGGTGACCACGGTCGTGCCCGGGGCGATCAGCGACGGCGCCAGCTCGGCGATCCGCGCCGTCGGGATGTGCAGGGCGCCGGGGATGTGGCCCTGGTCCCAGGACGCGTCGCTGCGGGAGTCGACCACGACCAGGCCGCAGACCCCGGCGAGCAGGTCGGCGCGCACGTCGGAGACGTCGGCCTCGAAGGCGAGCCGGGCGGCGTAGTGCGCGGCAGCCTGGACCGGGTCGGCGGCGGGGACGGAGAGGACGGCGCTGGGGATCTGGGCGGTGAGGGTGGCGGACATCTCGGACTCCTCGTACGGGGCGGAACGGGCGGGATCGGGCGCCGGCCGGGTGGTTTCCCTTGCGGCGATGACCCCATCCTCTGTCGCACGCCCCTACGGAACGAGTGGCGTGAACGCCTCCGTTCGTCAAGATCCCGCCAGCCCCCGCAGGGCCCGTCGCAGGCCCTGTCACAGGCTCGTCGCAGGCCCCGTCACATGCGTACGGCGACCCTGACGAAGGCCTTCCGGTAGGCCGTGGGCGTGGTCCGCATCTGCCGGGTGAAGTGGTGCCGGTAGGTCGCCGTGGAATCGAAGCCGACCGCGGCGGCCACCTCGTCGACCGTGCCCTCCCCGGATTCCAGCAGCGGCAGGCTCGCGGAGACCCGCTGGGAGATGACCCATCGGATCGGGCTCACGCCGTTGCGGCGGGTGAAGTGGCGCAGGAAGGACCGCTCCGACATACGGGCCTCGCGGGCCAGCGTCGAGACCGAGAGCGGGGTGTGCAGCCGCTGCAGGGCCCAGGTCATGCTCTGGCTGATGCCGTCGTCGGCCGCGTCGGGGCCGATCTCGCCGACCGCCGCCTCGATGAACTGGGCCTGCCCGCCCTCGCGATGGGGCGGTACGACGAAGCGGCGGGCCACCGTGTTGGCCACGGACGCGCCGTGGTCCGCGCGGACCAGGTAGAGGCAGAGGTCGATGCCGGCGGCGCTGCCCGCGCTGGTCAGCACGTCTCCGTTGTCCACGTAGAGGACGTCCGGGTCGACCTCGATCCCGGGATGGCGTTCGGCGAGGGTGCGGGCGTAGCGCCAGTGGGTGGTGGCGCGGCGGCCGTCCAGGAGGCCGGTCGCGGCGAGCGCGAAGGCCCCCGAGCAGATCGAGACCAGCCGTGCGCCCCGGGCGTGCGCCGTGCGCAGGGCGTCGACCAGCGGCTGCGCTATCGGGCCGCCCGCCCGGGAGACCCCGGGGATGATCAGGGTGTCCGCGGCCGCGAGCGCGTCGAGGCCGTGCTCGGCACGGAGGGTGAACCCGCCGACCACGCGCAGGTCCCGGCCGGGCTCGGCCGAGCAGACCTGGAGCTCGTACCAGGGGATGTCGCCCAGCTCGGGCCGGGAGAGACCGAAGACCTCGACCACCACGGCCAGCTCGAACGGGGCCATCCCGTCGAAGGCGAGGACCGCCACCTTGTGGGCCGGGGACGGCTTCTTGATCTCGATGTCCACGGCGGTCGGGGTGTGCGGGGCGGGAGCGGAAGTCATGGCCGTACCTTAACCAGGCCGTACGTGGGCGAGCGGTGCGCGAACGCACGGCCGCCGTCCACCCCACGGGGAGTGAACGGCGGTCGGGGGACGGCGATCGAGGGACGGGGGTCCGCTAGCCGAGTGCGCCGAACGCCTTGGTGAAGGCCAGCGGCTGCTGGAGGACCGAGCTGCACGTCGGGTCGGCGTAGTTCACGGCTCCGGCCGGGCACTGCTTGTCGCGGGCCGCGGACCACATCGCCAGCCGGCCGATCCCCTTCGTCCTCGCGAAGTCCACGAGCCGGGTCGCGTCGGACACCGTGAAGATCTCGCTCGCGACGTCGTTGACGCCGATCATCGGCGTGACGGCCACCGCCTTCCAGGCGGCCGCGTCGGAGAGTCCGAGCACCCCCTTGATCTGCGCCTGCGTGGCCGTCGCGGCCTGGATCGCGTACTGCCCCATGCTCCCGCCATAGGCGGGGCCGTAGTCCATCGCCATGATGTTGACCCCGTCGATCCGCACGCCGGCCTTCTTCGCGTCGGCCAGCAGGGCCACGCCCGGCTGCGTGAGCCCTTCCGGCATCACGGGCAGGGTGAAGGCCACGTCCAGGCCCGGCCGGGACTTCTGCAACTGGGCTACGGCCTGCGCGCGGCGGGTGTTGGCCGCGGTGTCGGGCAGGGCCGCGCCCTCGATGTCGAAGTCGACCTTGGTCAGCCGGTACTGGTCGATGACCTTGCCGTACGCGGCGGCCAGCTCGTTGGAGGTCGCGCAGTTCAGCGCCAGCTCACGGCCGGCCGCTCCGCCGAAGGAGACCCGCACGTCGCCGCCCTTGGCCCGCAGGGCCCCGATCTGGGCGGCGACCTTGTCGCTCGCGAGGTCCGTGACTCCGCCCCACAGCGGGGCGCAGCCGCCGCCGGAGGTGACGAAGGCGAGGTGGAACTCCTTCACGCCGGTCTTCGCCGCGGTGTCGACCAGGTCGTAGGCCGGGTACAGGGAGGTGTCCACGTACGGGGCGAAGCGCGCTCCCCCGGCCTGGCCTCCGGTCGCCGGCGGCGGCGTGGCGGTCGCGGACGGCGACGCGGTGCGGGTCGGCTGCCCGGAGGGCGCGGAGGTCACGGGCGCGCTCGGGTTCGCACTCGGGCTCGCGCTCGCGCTCGGCTTGGCCGTCGGGGTGCCGGTGGGGCGGCCTCCCGGCGGGGGCGTCGTCCCCTGCTCCGCCGAGCACTTCGCCCCGTTGATGCGGCAGGCCGTCGGATCGCCCAGGGTGCCGGTCCCGCTCGCCACGAACCCGACCGTGACGGAAGCCCCCGCCGCCAGCTCCCCGTTCCACTCCGCCGGCTTCACGGTGACGTGGCGCCCGTCGGCGGAGACGGTGTGGGTGCCGTTCCACAGGGAGTCGATCTTCGTCCCGGCGGGCAGGTCGAATTCGAGGGTCCACCCCTGCTGCGCCTGCCCCTTGCCGTTGGTGATCACGTACTGACCGGTGTAACCACCGCTCCAAGAACTGGACTTCGCGTAGACCGCCCCAACTGCGGCGGCCTGCGCCGTACCCGTGAACGCGAAGGCGGCGCCACCGATCAGCACCGCCACCGCGATGCCGCCCACCGCCTTCGCCTTCTTGCTCGCCGTACGCCGGTGACCGGTCGTGCTGCCCATCGCGTGCCTGCCTCTGTATTGCCGGGGGGTGGGATACGGAGGAACGCTAGCCGCCCCGAAACGGACATCCATCCGAATAGGGGCGGGCTGCATGAGCCTTAGGTTCCGCTTAAGGAAGCGATGGGGTGGCTTTAAGAGGTCCCGACGAAGCCGTCGGTCGCTCACGAGCGGGGGACCTCGGTCACGGCTTCAGAGTGTCGGCCTCCCGGACCTTCCGCAGGTGGACAAGGACGTCGAAAGACTTGGCGAGCGCGACATCGCGCGGTACGGCGGGGAACTGCGTGCCGAGGTTGAGCGTGGGCCGGGCGATGTCCAGCCATGCACGCGCGGTGGCCGGGGCGTGGCGCATGTCGAGGTAGAAGTCTCGGTAACGCACCTGGTCGAGGGTGTGCTCGTTCCTGCCGGGGCCGGCGGCGCCCACGGTGAACTTCTTCCATTCGCCGCCGAGGGCCGCGTCCTTCGAGAGGAAGGAGCCCTCGTTGAAGGTGAAGCCGATCGGGAGGTAGTCGCTGGCCATCGCGTCGCGCAGGAATGCTCCCTGAGTCTTGGGATACATCTTGGCGTCACTGGCGATGTAGCCGACGTGGTCGTTGTGTGCCGACAGCAGCACCTTGCCGCCGGTCTGCCGCTGCCACCAAGTGACGTTCTGGGCCATCACCTCGTCGCGGAAGCGCTGGGAGGCGGCCACCGAGTTGGGGTCGGCGAGGTCCATCGTGAGGAACTCGGCGGTCTGGGCGATGGAACGGGCGTGCTGCTCAGCCCACGTGAAGGCCTCCGCGTCCGAGCCCTTGTGGCTGCTTACCAGTTCCAGGGCCTGCTGCGCCTTCGCGGCGAGCTGCTGGCGTTCCCCCAGCGGCTTGGCCAGGTAGGCGAAGACGTCGTCGATCGGGCGCAGGCCGGCGTAGAACTCGTTGAGCTGTGGCAGCGCCGCTGGATGGTTGAGCCGCACGTAGCCGGTCACCCTGCCGAAGAACGCGTCGCTCAGCTTGGGTGCGCCGATGTCATTGCCCATGAAGTGGACGGTACGGCCGGGGTGGCCGCGGTTGTAATCTCGCATCCATTCGACGAGGCTCACGAATTCCTCCCGCTCCCAAGGGGAGTTACCCAGCGTCTCCTTGGCGATCTCGCGAGCGTCGCCGTTGCCGCTCTGGAGATAGTCGTCGATCTGGAGACCTGCGGGCCAGCTCATTTCGAGGGAGAAAGTGGTGAACCCCTTCTTTTCCACGAGGTAGCGGAACACCCGGTCCTTCATGGTGAAGAACTCATGGGAGCCATGTGTGGCCTCACCGAGGCCGACCACCTTGGCGTCGCCGATCATCGCGGCCAGAGGACGCAGGTCAGCGGTGTTTCCTCCGGGCTCCGTCGAGCGCAGGGGGTGGGCCGCGCGCTCCAGTGCACGGACCTCGCCCTGCTTCTCCTGAGCCCTGTCGACGGGTGCCGCGTGAGCCGCCACAGGGATGAGGACCATCCCCATCGCCGCCACTGCGGTGGCCAGCATTCCCCGTCGGCCAATACCATTCCAGCGTCTACCCATGTGCTTTGTTCCTCAAATTGCGTTTCTCTTGCTCAAAGCATTTTTGCCTCGCATGCATGGGGAACGAAAGGGGGTCAACCTCCGGGACGTACGGGGGGTACCCCCCCAAAGGTGGACGGCTCGTGGCGCCGCGGCGTTTGGTCAGGGAGTGGACCGCAGCTGCGGCGCCTGCCGCGTCATCCCCGGGGGCTGGAGCAGGGGCGAGGGTTCGGGGCCGGGGTCATCGGTGTCGACGACTCCGGCGGCCGTGCGGTCGAAGTCGACGGGCCAGCGGGTGTGCTCGCTGGCCACGGCGCCGGTCAGGCGTGCTTCGACAAGGTTGGCGGTGCTCAAGTCGGTGCCGCGCAAGTCGGCCATGCGGAGATCGGCACGTTGGAAGACCGCGCCGTGGGCGACTGCCTTGCGCAGGTTCGCCTCGCGCAGGTCGGTCTCAGTGAAGTCGGCGTCACGCAAGTCGGTTTCGACCAGCTTCGCGCCCCGTAGATCGGCCAGAACGCAGCGAGCCCGGCGGAGAATCGCAGTCGTGAGGTCGGCGTGCCGCAGGTTGACCGAGACCAGGGAGGCCTGGGTCAGATTGGCGTGGTAGAGGCCCGCGGCCTCCAGGCAAGCGCGGTCGAAGTTGACCTCGGGGAACCAGAGTCCGTCGCAGTCGGCCCGGCGCAAGTCGGTGATGCTGAGATTGACCCAGGACTGCTCCCGGTGCTGGCACAGTACGCCGAGCGCGGTCAGCGCCACCTGGGCGTCGGCGGCGCGAGTCTCCAGGGGTGCGATGTCGTTGATGGGCACGTCTGCCGCCGGGGATTCCGGCCCGGCGGGTGGCCAGGGCAGGTGCGTACGCAGATACGCGGCCTGGATGGAGATGATGGCCTCCCGGTCGCGGGAGGACTGCTCCGCGATTCGCCACAGCGCATGCAACCCGCCGATGCGCACATCCAGCTTGTCGCTGCCGAGCTGGTCGACGGCCCGGCTGAACCGGTCGGTGACGTAACCCTCCTGGGTGGCGCGCAAACCGTCTTGACTCACCCGTAGTTGCCGCCAGGTGGCGTACGCGCCGAAGAGCACGACCAGGCCGCCGACCACCTGCAGAAGCGTCGTACGGACATCGTTCACCGCCTTCAGCCGATCCTGTGCGGCGACACTCGCCCCGGCGAGATCGTGGTCGACCACCACACCCGGCAGTAGGACGAACACTGCGCCCAGGACAACCAGCCCCGCCGCCGCCCCGGACAGCAGAGCCACGGCTACACCACACCTGACCAGCCCGTCGCGCCATGCCCGAGGCCCGCGGTCCGGTTCCCCCATCTCCATGGGCACAGGAGCTTAGGCTCCACTTAGTAGCCGATCAAGAGTGCTGTGGCACTGGCCTCGCGCCCTGAGAACGGCCTTATGTGTTGGGGGAGTTTAGCCGGGCGGACCACCGGACCCGCCAAGTCCGTTCCGTGAGCAGTCGGTTGATCTTCGGGGCGGGCAGACCCGGCGGCGCATATGCTCCCCACGTCCGAACGCCGCGCGAGCCGTAAGGGGACCGCCCCGTGAGTGTCCGTATTCAACCCTCCTCCCAGGTCGACGAGTCGGCCGAACTCGGGGACGGGACCGCGATCTGGGATCTGGCGCAGATACGGGAGGACGCACGGCTCGGCCGCGACTGCATCGTCGGGCGCGGGGCCTACGTCGGACCCGGCGTGCGGATCGGGAACAACGTGAAGCTGCAGAACTACGCGCTCGTATACGAGCCCGCCGAGCTGGGCGACGGGGTCTTCATCGGCCCGGCGGTCGTCCTGACCAACGATTTCTACCCGCGGGCGGTCGACCCCGACGGCCGCCAGAAGCGCGGCGGCGACTGGGAGGCCGCCGGGGTCGTGGTCGCCGAAGGGGCCTCGCTCGGAGCCCGTTCCGTGTGCGTGGCGGGGGTCCGCGTCGGACGCTGGGCCCTGGTCGCGGCGGGTGCGGTGGTGTCCCGGGACGTGCCCGATTTCGCACTGGTCGCAGGGGTTCCGGCCCGCCGCATCGGCTGGGTGGGGAGGGCCGGGGTCCGCCTGGTGGAGGTCGAGGGCGAGCCGGGCGTATGGGAGTGCCCGCGCACCGGCGTGCTGCACGAGGAGATCAACGGAGCCCTGACCGAGCGAACCTGACGGAACGTCGGCAATCTGGGTCATCGTCATTTCCTCAAAACCACAATCAATGAACATCCTTGGGCATACCTTGTCCCTGTACACGTGATCTGAACCGGCAACAGGCCGTGTTTCAGTGGGGGGTTGTACACGACGCGGACATCGCGGACAAAGTGACGGCAGGCGCGCGGACCGCGCCCGTCCGACGCTGCCGTCCGCGCGTGCCCGGTCCGGGACACCGCTGGGTGGGGATCCAGTGGGCGGTCCCGGACGGCTCGCGCCATCGGGGGGATCACACCGCCGGCACGCGCGCCGTCATGCGCAATCCCCTTCCGCCGCACGACGGCTGACAGGTCCGTCCGAGGAGCGAAGAAGCAGAGGGGGTAGGTGTGTTGGAGCCGTACAGCTCGGACATACGGGGTGTGCGCAGCACACGGGAAGCCGAGGTGGGGACCCGGTGACCACGGCACGATTAGGAGCACTGGCCCACGAGGACCCCTCGCTGCACTCGCTCGCCGAGCGGCTGCTCGCGCTCGCGGAGGCGGGGCTGCCCCGCATGTACCTGCCGGGCGCGGAGACCTTCGTGTTCACCCGGGTGGGGACCGTCACCTCCGGCGGCGCCCGCCACGTGGAGAGCCGGGGAACCAGTACCCGGTACGCGGCCATCACCGCGCTGGGGGCCCGGTACCTGCCCGAGGAGCGGCAGCGTCCGCTGTTCGGCGGGCACACCGCCGCCGAGTTCACGGGGCTGCTCGTGGAGCGGCTGCCCGCCGTGACGAACCTCGGCGACGCGGCGCTCATCGCCTGGGCAGCCGCCGAGACCGGGCACCCCAAGCTGGCGGACGCCCTCGCCCGGGTGACCGCCCTGGACCTCCCCGGACGGCCGCAGTACACCGTGGAAGCGGCCTGGGTGCTCTCCGCCCTCACCGCAGCCCGCGCGGCGGTGGACGTGGAGGACCGGCTGACGGCCGCCCGTGACCGCCTGCTGGCGGCCCGGGTCGGGACGAGTCCGCTGTTCCCGCACGCCACCGGGCCGGGGCTGGTCCCCGGATACCGCTCCCACGTGGCCTGCTTCGCCGACCAGACGTATCCGCTCCAGGCGCTGGCCCGGCTGCACGCGAGCGGCCCGGACCCGCGGGCCCTGGCGGCCGCCGACGCCTGCGCCGCCAGGATCTGCGACCTCCAGGGCGACGGCGGCCAGTGGTGGTGGCACTACGACGCCCGCACGGGCGGCGTGGTGGAGGGCTACCCGGTCTACAGCGTGCACCAGCACGCCATGGCCCCGACCGCCCTCTTCGATCTGGCCGACGCGGGCGGCACGGACTTCGGTCCCGCGATCCGCCGCGGACTGCGCTGGATGACGGACGTACCCGAGATCAGCGGGCCCGAAGGCACCCCGCGCGAGCCCATGATCCTGGAGGAGTACGGGGTCACCTGGCGCAAGGTCTACCGGGGCGACCCCGCCAAGGCCGTCCGGGCCGCCCGCGGGCTCACCACCCGGGTGGTGCCGCAGGCCAGGCTCACCCCGCTCGACCGGCTCTTCCGCCCCCTGGCGGTGGACCGCGAGTGCAGGCCCTACGAGTTCGGCTGGCTGCTCCACGCCTGGCTCGGGGGGCTCGGGGGATGAACCACAGACAGTCCCTCTTCGGGGTCTCGCTCGACGCCCTGACCATGGACGAGACCGTGCGGCGCTGCCTCGAAGCGGTGCGGCGCGGTGAACAGATCGAGATCGGCATGGTCAACGCCGCCAAGCTGGTCAACATGCGGCGCGACCCCCGCCTCGCCTCGGCGGTGGCCGGCTGCGACCTCGTCCTGGCCGACGGCCAGGCCGTGGTGTGGGCCGGCCGCGTCCTCGGGGTCCGGCTGCCCGAACGGGTCGCGGGAATCGACCTGTTCATGCGGTTGTTGGCGGCGGCGGAGACCGAAGAGGTCCCCGTCTACCTGCTCGGCGCCCGGCAGGACGTACTCGACCTGATGCTCGCCCGGATCGCCGAGCGGTTCCCGGCGCTGCGCGTGGCCGGCAGCCGCAACGGCTACTTCGAGGACTCCGACCAGGGCGCGATCGCCGACGCGGTCGCGGAGAGCGGCGCCAAGCTGCTGTTCCTCGGCATGACCTCGCCCAAGAAGGAGATCTTCACCGCCGGCTACGGCAAGCGCACCGGCGCCCACGTGGTGCACGGGGTCGGCGGCTCCTTCGACATCCTGGCCGGCATCACCAAGCGGGCCCCCCTGGTGTGGCAGCGGATGGGCCTCGAATGGTTCTACCGCACCCTCCAGGAACCGCGCCGCCTCGGAAAGCGCTACCTCACCACCAATGCCGCCTTCCTCCTCATGACGGTCCGGGAACTCATCCGCCGTACACCGTCTGCCCCTTCCGCGAACAGGAGTCACTGATGCGCGTAGTCGTCGTGGGACAGGGATACGTCGGCCTCCCGCTGGCCATCAGGGCCGCCGAGGTCGGACACCAAGTGGTCGGCTACGACGTGGACTCGCGGCGGGTCAAGAGCCTCGCCGCCGGCGAGTCGTACGTGGAGGACGTCTCCTCCGAGCGGCTGGTCCGGGCGCTGGAGGCGGGGACCTACCAGGCCAGCGAACTCGCCCGCGACTGCGGCGGTTTCGACGTGGCGGTCGTCACCGTCCCGACCCCGTTGCGCGAAGGCGCCCCCGACCTCAGCTACATCGAGGAGTCCGCGCACACGCTCGCCCGCTTCCTGCGGCCGGGCGCCACCGTCGTACTGGAATCCACCACCTACCCGGGCACCACCGAGGAGATGTTCGGCCCGATCCTGGAGGACGGCTCCGGTCTCACCGCCGGCATCGACTTCCACCTCGGTTACAGCCCCGAGCGCATCGACCCCGGCAACGCGGTGTGGGGCTTCCAGCAGACGCCCAAGGTCGTCTCCGGCGTGGACGCGGCCTCCCTCAAGGCCGTGGAGAGCTTCTACGCGGGCCTCGTCGACAAGACGGTCCCGGTGCGCTCGCCCAAGGAGGCCGAGCTGGCGAAGCTGCTGGAGAACACCTTCCGGCACGTGAACATCGCCCTGGTCAACGAGATAGCCATGTTCGCCCGTCACCTCGACATCGACGTGTGGCAGACCATCGAGGCCGCGGCCAGCAAGCCGTTCGGCTTCATGAAGTTCACCCCGGGCCCCGGGGTCGGCGGCCACTGCCTGCCGATCGACCCCTCGTACCTGTCCTGGCGGGTACAGCGGGAACTGGGCCAGAACTTCCGCTTCGTCGAGCTGGCCAACGACATCAACAGCCACATGCCCGAGTACGTCGCCCGCCGCGTCATGGACGCGCTCAACGCGAAGCGCCGCTCGGTCAACGGGTCCCGGATCCTGCTGCTGGGGCTGGCGTACAAGAAGAACACCGGTGACGCCCGCGAGTCCCCGGCGGTACGGGTCTCCCAGCTGCTCCTCGACATGGGAGCCAAGGTCCGCGCGGCCGACCCCCACGTGGTGGAGAGCATCAAGGTCGACGCCCGCCTCTCGCGGGTGGAGCCGACCCGCAAGGAGCTGGCCGCGGCCGACGTGGTCGTCCTGCTGACGGACCACGACTCCTTCGACTACCGGATGATCAGCGAGCACGCCTCGTTGATCCTCGACTGCCGCAACCGGCTGTCCGGGCCCACCGTGGAGGTGCTCTGACCTCATGGCCAGGTTCATCTGCGTGGCCGGTGCCCGGCCCAACTACATGAAGATCAAACCGGTGATGGACGCACTGGAGCGCCGCGGCGCGGAGGTCGTCCTGGTCCACACCGGCCAGCACTACGACGAGTCCATGAACGACGTCTTCTTCCGCGACCTCGGCATCCGTCCCCCCGACCGGTACCTGGGGGCCGGCTCCGGCAGCCACGCCCAGCAGACCGGCCGGGTCATGGCGGCCTTCGAGCCGCTGGTCGAAGAACTGGCCCCGGACGCGGTGGTGGTGGTCGGAGACATCAACTCCACGCTCGCCTGCGCCCTGGTCACCGCGAAGGCCGGCCCCCTGCTGGCCCACGTGGAGGCCGGCCTGCGCAGCCGGGACTGGAGCATGCCCGAGGAGGTCAACCGGGTCGCCACCGACCGGGTCAGCGACTACCTGCTGGCCCCCTCCCCCGACGCCGCCGCGAACCTGCGGGCGGAGGGGTACCGGGAGGACCAGATCCACGTGGTCGGCAACGTCATGATCGACACCCTGTTCGCCAACCTGGAGCGGGCCAGGAAGTCCGACGTCCTGGACCGGTACGGGCTCACCCGCGGCGGATACGGCCTGGTCACCCTGCACCGGCCGGCCAACGTGGACGATCCCGCCGCCCTGCGCGGCCTCCTGAAGGCCCTCGGCGAGATCGCCGGACGCTGCCCGCTGCTCCTGCCCGTGCACCCGCGGGCCGCCGAGCGGCTGGCCGAGATCGGCGTCCCCGACGGAATCCGGCTGGTGCCGGCCGCCGGGTACCTCGACTTCATCGCGCTGCAGGACTCCGCCCGCGTGGTGCTCACCGACTCCGGGGGCATCCAGGAGGAGACCACCGCGCTGGGCGTCCCCTGCGTGACCCTGCGGGAGAACACCGAGCGGCCCATCACCGTCGAGGAGGGCACCAACGTCCTGGCGGGCACCGACCCGGACCGCATCACGGCCACGGTCCACCGGGTGCTCGACGATCCGCCCGCCCCGCGCTGTCCCGAGCTCTGGGACGGCCGCGCGAGCGAGCGCATCGCCTCGGTCCTGCTGGACGGACCGGCCGCGTCGGACCGCCCTCGGCCCACCGATCTCGTCCCGCAACCGTAGATCACCGCAACGACCGTAATCACCGCAAAGACAGGGCGGCGGCGCGTGCAGGACACGACGCCGCCGCGAGGGGGAAAGAGACCATGGATCTCGCGGAGATCTGGCGGGTCATGCGCCGGCGCTGGTACGTGCTGCTGCCCGGACTGCTGCTCACGGCCGCGCTCATCGCGGGCGTGTACCTGCTGGTCCCGGTGGAGTACCGGTCGCAGAGCACGGTGACGCTGCTGAACTCGAAGAAGGCCACGGTGGCCTTCGACGGCAACCCCTTCCTGAGCACCCAGGCCTCGCTCACCGGCATGGCCGACGGCCTGGCCCGCAACCTCAACTCCGACGACTCCAAGGCCGACCTCAAGGCCCAGGGCCTCACCGGGGTCTACGAGGCGAAGATCGCCGACAACGCCCAGGGGCCATTCATGTGGCTGAGTGTCACGGGCACCGACCAGGCCGCCGTGCTCAAGTCGGACCAGGTCTTCACGGCCTACGCGGAGAAGCGGCTCCAGGAGTTCCAGGCCCAGCAGTCCGTCCAACCGGAGGCCATGATTCGCATGGCGACGATCGTCCCGCCCCAGAAGCCCGAGGCCCAGACCAAGACCCGGCTCCAGTACCTCATCATGGCCGGGGCCCTGGGCTTCGTACTCAGCCTGGTGGCCACCTTCTTCGTCGAGGCCCGCCGCCGCAAGGCGGAGAGTCCGGGCCGGCGGCGGCCCGCGCCGGGCGGCGCCGACACGGGCGGCTCCGAGCCGTCCGCCGGCCCCGACGGGGCTGCCGGTACCGCCGGGGCCGCAGGCTCCGCCGACCCCACGGCCACCATGGCCCTCAAGGTCCTGCCGGCCTCGGCCGCCTACCGCTCCAGCGGATCCCCGTGACCGGGCCCGCCACGGAGACCGGCACCCGGACCCCGCCCGAGCCGCCCTCCCTGGGCCGCAAGGTCGGCTCCGCCGCCCGGTGGAGCCTGGTCAACACCGTGGTCATGCGCCTCGGCAACTTCGTCACCGGCATCGTCCTCGCCCGCTTCTTCCTCGGACCCGAGGCCTGGGGCGTCTACGGGATCGCCCAGACGGTCCTGCTGGTCCTGCTTTCCGCGAACGAGCTCGGGGTCTCCCTCGCCCTCGTCCGCTGGGAGGGCGACCCGCGCCGCTTCGCCCCGACCGTCCTCACCCTGAGCGCCGCGTCCAGCTGCCTGCTCTACGCCGTGCTCTTCGCGGCGGCCCCGGCGGTGGCCCGGGTGCTCGGCTCCCCCGAGGCCTCGGGCGTACTGCGGGTGATGTGCGTGTGCGTGGTCCTCGACGGCCTCTCGCAGGTCCCCGCCGGATTCCTCACCCGGGAGTTCGCTCAGGGGCGGCGGATGGCCATCGACGCCCTCAACTTCGTCCTCAGCACGGCCGTGACCCTACTGCTCGCCGTCCAGGGCTGGGGCGCGATGAGCTTCGCCTGGGGCTCCGTCGCGGGCAACGTGGCCGCCCTGATCGGCTGCTGCCTCGCCGCTCCCGGCACCTTGAGGTTCGGCTGGGACCGGGAGCAGGCCCGCGCCCTGCTCCGCTTCGGGCTCCCGCTCGCCGGGGCCAGCATGCTCGCCCTCGGCGTGGTCAACGTGGACACCATGGTGGTGGGCTCCTCCCTGGACCAACTGGCCCTGGGCTTCTACGTGCTGGCGTTCAACATCTCCGGCTGGCCCGTGCGGATCATCTCCGAGGCGGCCCGCCGCGTCTCCTTCGCCGGCTTCTCCCGGCTCGCCGAGACGCCGGGAGCCCTGGCCGGCGGATTCGGCCGCGCGCTCGGGGTGGTGATGACGGGCACCGTGCCGCTGTGCGTGCTGCTGGCCGTGCTCGCCGGGCCGATCGTCGAGCTCGTCTACGGTGCCCGCTGGCTCCCGGCGGCCGCCGCGCTGCCCTGGCTGATGGGGCTGGGACTCGTACGCATCGGCTGCGAACTGGCCTACGACTGCCTGGTGGCCATCGGCCGGCGCCGCTCCCTCATCGGGGTCCAGGGGCTGTGGCTGGTCGTCCTGGTCCCGGCCCTGGTGATCGGCGCCGGGGCCGGCGGGATCGTGGGGGTGGCCCAGGGGCACGTCCTGGTGGCCGGCGCCGTGGTGGTGCCGGTGTTCCTCGTCGCGCTGCACCGCGGCGGCATCGGCTTGGGCTCCATCGCGCGGGCCTGCGCCTGGCCCTTCCTCGGCGGCGCGGTGATGGCCGCCGTGCTCCTCGGCCTGGAGCGGCTCCTCGGCGACGGGGTCCCCGCCCTGTTCGCGACCGGGATCGCGGGCACCCTGGGCTACGTCCTGTGCGTGCTGCCCAGCCGCTCCTTCCTGCGCGGCTCCGCTCCGGCCGCGACCGTCCCGGCAGAGGGGTAGAGCCATGGCCCGTAGCCGCAAACGTCTCTTAGCCTGGCTGGCGGCCGGGCTCGTCCTGATCGCCGCGCTCGTCCTCTACCAGGCCGAGCGGACCGGCACCACCGACACCGGGTCCTGCCCGGACGCCGCCCTCGTATGCCCCGGCGGCCACCCCAGCCCCGAGCCCGACCCGAGCCCCTCGGCGGATCCGTCCGCCTCGGACAGCCCGAGCCCCTCCGCCTCCTCGCCCTCGCCCTCGCCGTCCGCCACCCCCTCGCCGGGGAGCAGCGGCAGCGGCAGCGGATCGCCCGCGCCGGGCTCCGCCTGTTCCTCGCCGGGGGCCTGCGGATTCCCCGACGCCCGCACCACCGGCCCGCGGATCGCCCTGGAGCGGCACGACACGGGGAACATGTCCGTCAAGACCGACGGGATGGTCATCAAGGGCTGGGACATCCACGGTTCGCTGGACATCTACGCCGACGACGTCACCGTCATCGACAGCAAGATCACCTCGGCCAACTGGTGGGGGATCAACCTCCGTCCCGGCTTCAAGGGCCTGCGGGTGCTGCACACCACGATCACCGCCGTTCCCGGCAAGGGACCCGACAACGGCGGCGTCGACTACGCGATCTCCAACATGGGCGACAGCTCGGTCGAGGTCGGCTGGTGCGACGTCTCGGTGTTCGGCAACGCCCTCTCCATGGGCCAGGGCAACCTGCACGACAACTACGTGCACGACATCGCCGCCTTCCGCAACCAGGGCGGCGAGTGGCAGCACACCGACGCGGTCATCAGCGGCGGCGGCAACAAGGGCCGGCTGACCATCCGCCACAACACCCTGCTCAATTCCGTCGCGGTGGACCGGGGCGCCTCCGCGGCCCTCGGGCTCTTCGCCGACACCGGCTCCGTCTCCTCCGTGACCGTCGACTCCAACTGGCTGGCCGGCGGGGCGTACGCGCTCTACGGCGGCGGCCCCGGGGCCACGGGCATCCAGGTCACGGACAACGTGTTCTCCACCCAGTACCACCCGGGCGGCGGGGTCTACGGTCCGGTCGCCGCCTGGAACTCGGGCGGCGCGGGGAACGTGTGGAGCGGAAACCGCATGAGCGACGGACGCCCCGTGGTGCCCGAGCCCTCCCCTTGATCACGAAGACCGAACACCGAACACGATTGATCGAAGACCGAAAGAGGACATGATGCGCCGCATCGCCCGCGCCCCCTGGGAGCTGCTCAAGCGGGTCTTCGGCTGGCTGGTGCTCTTCGAGGCCAGGAACAAGCTCCTGCTCGCTCCCTCCGCCGTGCGGCTGCGCCGCTTCGAGGACGCCGAGACCACCCGGCTCGCCGCCCTTCTGGGCGAACCCCCGGCCGCCCTGGTCGCCACGGTGATCGCCACCCACCGGCGCCCCGAGGCGCTGCGCGCCGCGGTCCGCTCCGCCCTGGGGCAGACCGTGGCCGACCAGGTGGTCATCGTCGTGGACGACGGCGCCGGACTCCCCGAGCTGCCTTCGGATCCACGGCTGTTCGCGGTCTCGCTGGCCCGCAACACGGCCACGGCCGGGGTCGTGCGCAATGTGGGGATCCGGCTGACCCGCTCGCGCTACGTGGCCTTCCTGGACGACGACAACCTGTGGGAGCCCGACCACCTGGAGCAGGCCCTCGCGGTGCTGGAGGCCCCCGGCGGGCCCGGAGCCGTGTACACCGCGCTGCGCAGGGTGCTTCCCGACGGTTCCGAGCGGGACGTCCTGTCGGTGCCCTTCGACCGGCGCCGCGCCGCCCACGAGGCCTTCCTCGACACCAACGCCTTCGTGGCGCGCCGCAGCCGGTCCCTGTACTTCAGCCGGCTGCTGCGCACCCCCGAGGTACTGCCGCGCGAGGACTGGGAGCTCGTACGCCGCTACAGCCGCCGCCACGAGGTCCGTCACGTGCCCCGGCCCACCGTCCGCTACCTGGTCAACCCGGAGAGCTTCTACACCGCCTGGGAGGGGCCGAAGCCCTCCGGCTGAGGCCCCGGTCAGGGTCCCGGCGTGGCGCGCAGCGCGGAGGGGCTGGCCAGGGCCCGCGCGGCCGCGAGGCTGGCGGGCCGGCCGAGGGCCGCCCGAGAGGTCTCCCGCAGCAGGACGGCCGCGCGGAAGGCCGCGGTGGCCGCCGCGCCGTGCCTGCGCCCGTAGAGCCGTACGCGGTTGAGGGTCAGCAGCGTCCACAGGCGCGGCGAGACCTGGGAGTCCCCGCCGAGGTGGACGGCCGAGGCAGCGGGTTCGAGCCGGGTGGCGAAGCCGCGGTCGCCGGCGCGCAGGCAGTACTCGGTCTCCTCCGAGTACAGGAAGAACGATTCGTCCCAGGCGCCGCAGGCGTCGAGGCACTCCCGGGAGATGGCCATCAGCGCGCCGGTAGCCCAGTCCGCGACCGTCGCACGGCGGTACGCGGACGGATCGGTCACCAGCTCGCTCCAGAGCGGGAAGCGCCCCGCCCGGCGGTTGCCGATGACCGCCTCCCCCAGGGCGCGCGTCACCCGCGACTCCCGGCGCAGCGAGTGGTGGAGCGTCCCGTCCTCCTCGTACAGCAGCGGGACGCTGATCCCGACCCGGCCGGCCCGGCCGCCGCCTTCGCGCCCGTCGAGGGGTGCTCCGAGCGCGTCGACGAGGAGCCCGGCCGCGCCCTGCCGCATCCGGATGTCGGGATTGCACACCAGAGCGGCCCGGAAGCCGCCGTCCCATCCGGCGGCCGCGGCCAGCGCGGCGTTCACCCCGGCCGCGTACCCGGCGTTGCGGCCGGTCTGGACGACCGTGGCCTCCGGGGCGAGGCGGCGGATCAGGGCCACGGTGTCGTCGGCGGAATCGTTGTCGGCGACGACCAGGCGCCAGTCGGTCCCGGCCATGCCCTTGGGGAGGGAGGCGAGGAACTCGGGTATCACCCGGGCACTGTTCCAGGTGACGACGAGCACGGCTACGGGAGCGGCTACGGGACCGGCTGCCTGGGACCGGGCCGGTGTGTCTGGGTGACGGGAGGGCATGGGGACTCCACGGTTCGGGGCTTCGGCGCGGCGCGCCGGATGAAGCCGAGGTAGCTGCCTCCGGCGGCGATCGTCAGGAAGAACATCCCGGCGAACATCGGGAAGCTGAGGGCGTCGAAGGTGGCGCCGCTGATCAGGGCGACGAGGGCGGACGCGAAGAACGCCTGGCCGAGCTCCCGGTCGGATTCGTCGGCGGCGAGCCGGCGGATGGCGCCGCCCTGGTGGATTCCGGTGAGGAACAGCGCCAGGAGCGCGACCAGGCCCAGCAGGCCCATCTCCGCGAGGGTCAGCATGTACTGGTTGTCCGTGAAGAAGTAGAGCTCGGGAATGAAGGTCCCCAGGCCCCGCCCGAACAGCGGGCGCTCCTGCAAGTAGGGCACGATCGCGCTGTACTTGACGGTGCGGGCCTGGGTGCTGCTGTCGGAGTTGGTCAGGAACGAGGCGAAGAGGCCGGTGATCGTGCCGATCAGCCCCGGCACCATGACCTTGAAGACGGCCACGGACCCCAGCAGCAGGCCGAAGGTGGTCCAGCGGCGCTGCGGTTTCCAGCGCGGCACCATCACCATCACCACGATGACCGCCCCGATGATGGAGGTGCGCGACACCGTCAGGGGCAGGGAGCCGCCCATCAGCGCCACGGGCGCCCAGCGGCGCCAGGCCTTCAGGTGAGCGCGTACCGGGTCGAAGGCCTGCTGCACCGCGAAGGGCAGCAGCAGGGCGAGCATCCCGCCGAATTCCAGCGGCTGCGCCGTGGTCGAGCGGGGCCGGGTGAAGGCCCCCCGGTCCAGCGTGGTGATCTGGGCGACGCTCGACTGCAGTCCGGGGATGCTGATCTTGTCCGCGATGTTGGTGGCGGTGAAGAAGTCGTAGTAGCCGATGGCGGCCACCACCGCCGCCATCACCACGGTGCGCCGCAGCAGTACGTCCAGGCGGGCCCGGTCCTGGATGCCGGCCGAGACCAGCACCACGATCGAGACCCAGACGAGCAGTCCGATGAGCCCCCGGTCCGCCCCGAGCACCTCCTTGTGGGTGGAGCCCCGGGCGGCGTTGCCAAGGTACGAGGCCAGTACGGAGACGGCAAGCAGCCACATCACGACCCTGGGCAGCCGGGTGCCGGGGGCCGCCCGGACCCGGCCGGTCAGCCAGGTCGCCAGGTACCAGAACAGGGCCAGCAGCGCGAACACGTTGGCCGGAGTGCCGACCCCGCCCAGTCCCGGCAGGGTCAGGTTCGAGGGGATGAAGAAGGCCAGCCCCAGGTAGCCCGTGAGCAGGGCCGTGGCGTCCAGTTGCCGGGCCCGCGTCCGCCTGCGCAGGCGGGCCTTCAACCCGCCGGCCCCGGCGTCGGCGCCGGCCGCGGCCTCGGCGGCCTCCCGTCGGCGGCGGCGGGCCGCCAGCAGGCTCTCCGCCAGGAAGGAGGCGGTGAAGCCCGCCACCAGACCGGCGATGACCACGGCCAACACCTGCTGGTACCGGGCCTTGAGCTGTGGCTTCGGGGTCTGCGGCAGTACGACGGGCGCCGTCTGCACGAAGTAGGCGGGCTTGATCTTGGCCGCCGTCTGGAGGGCGTTGAGCTGCTCACCTGCGAACGCGGTGAGCGTGCTGGTCTCCTTGAGCACCTTCTCCCGGTCCGTGCCCGTGACGGTTAAAGTGAGCATCGGGCCCGAGGTGTTCGCGGCGAAGCCGACCGTGTACGGGTCGGTCACCCCGAGCCCTTGAAGGTCCCGCGCCGCATCAGCCCCCGACAGGGTCCTGATCAGCACGTCGGCGGTGACGACCAGCGAACCGCCCGCGTTCGCGATGGGGTTGCCGAAGGTGGGGGCCAGTTCGGCCACCGCCGTGGAGTCGAGCAGCGCCACCGAGCTCTGGGACTGGTACGACACCGGCACCGACTCGTACAGCTGGAAGCCGGCGAGGAGTCCCATCATCGTCAGGGGCAGCATCACGTACCAGCGGCGCCGGAGCACCGCGCCTATCTCACCGATGTTCACGCGCGTCCCCCGCGAGCTGCCGGAACCGATGGCGGGGCGACCTGCGTCCTGGGAAGATCAATCGCGACGGAAGGAATCCTGTGTCGCCTGGTGAGTTGTTCCGCACGCTGCGCCGCCGCTGGTACGTCCTGGTCCTGGCGGCGGCGCTCGCGGCCGCCGGGGCCATGCAGGTGCTCCACCCCACACGGATCTACGTGAGCGCGGCGATCGTCGTGCTCAAACCGCCGGTCACCGGCAACCAGCCGAACCAGTTCGCCAATCTCCAACCGCCGCTCGCCGCCGTCTCCCTCGCGGCGATCGAGCAGCTCGACTCCCCCGACGGGGAAGCCGAGTTGCGGGCCGGCGGGGTGGTCGGGAAGTACAAGCTGATCCCCCGCAACAGCGGAACCAGCGTCACCCCCCGCTATCTGATCCCCTCGCTCCAGGTCCAGGTGGAACACACGGATCCCGCCGTGGCGGACCGGTCCGTGCTCCAGGTCGTCGAGGCCTACCGCAAACACCTGACGGACATGCAGGACGAGCAGCGGATCCCGGCCGCGGCGCGGATGAGCGCGACCCTGCTGGTACCGCCGGCCGCCAGTCCGCTGATGCCGGACAAGAGCCGGGGGCTGGCCGGGGCGGCCCTGCTGGCCGCGGTCTGCGGGGTCGCCTGCGCGCTGTGGACGGATCGGCTCCTGGCACGCCGGAACCGGCGCCGGCGCGAGAGCGCCGACACCGGTCCGGGAGATGCGGCCGCAAGCCGGATGGCCGTGGCCGCGGCGGCCCGCTGAGTCCGCGGGCCGGTCGTACTGGTGGTGCGGGTGGTGCTGGTGGTTCATCGAATCCCTGAATCCCTTGACTAAATCCCTCGGCGCTTCCACGAGCGCCACCACAGCCACTCGCGCCCCCGGTCGGCGACGGCCGAGAGCACCAGCGGCTGGAGGTACGGCATCACGCGGGCCCCGATCCGCCGGCGCCTGCGCAGGGCCCCGTACTCGGCGAGCGAGGTGTAGTCCGCCACGCATTCGGCGGCGAACGCCTCCAGTTCCTCGACCGGGACCACCCCGGTGCGCCCCCGGTCGTAGGCCCGGTAGGCACGGCGCAGCGCGTACCGGGCGAGCCGGGTCCGCGCCAGGACCGACAGCCGGGCGGCCTCCGGGAGCAGCCCGCCGCACTTCTCCAGGACCGAGTCGAAGGCGACGAGGCGCTGGCGGAGGTCGTCGAGCTGTCCGCCGAAGTCCGTGGTGGACATGTTGTTGCCGTGGACCCGGTAGAAGGCCTGGTCGGCCCCGCTCACGTAGCCCACGTCGGCGTGCGCCGCGAGCCGCATCCACATCTCGATGTCCCCGGCGTGCGGGAGCTCCGGGTCGTATCCCCCGACCTTGCGCTGGAGGCTGGTGCGGACGACCACCTCGGGCGAGGTGATGCACCCGGTGCCCTCCCGGAAGCGACGCTCCAACCACCACCGGCCGGGGTAGACCACGGAACCGGTGCTCCGGGTACGGGCCTCGGGAAGCGGACCGCCGTGCTGGAACCGCAGCGGCCTGCCGTAGGCGAAGCCGGCCTCGGGATGGGCGTCGAGCAGCGCCGCGGCGCGCACCAGGGCCCCCGGGACGAGGCGGTCGTCGGCCGAGAGCAGGGCCACGTAGTCCCCGTCGGCCCATTCCAGCAGGCCTTCGTTGTACGTGGCGATGTGGCCCTGGTTCTTCTCGTGGACCCGGACCTCGATCCGGGGGTCGGCGGCCGCCAGCGCCCGGGCGACCTTCGCGGAATCGTCCGGGGAGGCGTCGTCGATGATCAGGACGCGGACGTCGACGCCCTCCTGCTCGTCGAGGACGCTCTTGACGCAGTCCGCGAGGAAGTGCCCGTACTTGTAGCAGGGGATGACCACGCTGACGGTGCTCACTTGACGGGCACCTCCGTCGCGGCCGTCGCGTCGAGGGCGGCCGGCGCGGTGGTGCTGAAGACCGGGCCGACCCAGTAGTTCACGGAGCCGATGGTGTTGTTGGGGAAGACGGAGGAAGCACCGTATTTGTAGAGGCCGTTGGCCCCGCCGGTGCCGTCGGCCGGAGCGACCAGCGGATAGGAGCGGTGCGCCGCCGTGAAGTAGCCGCCGTCCACCGAGTACTTGCCGTTCGGCGCGTGGTACGAGGCCACGTAGCCGGTGTTCGCCGTGATGGCCACCGGGGTGGCGAAGTGGAGCTGCTGCCAGCCGGACAGGGTTTCGCTGCCGAAGGTGCCGGTGGCCAGGAGCGTGCCGTCCGTCTTCCACAGGCTGCCGGTGTGCGTGCCGGTGTTCCCGGGGCCCTTGTAGAAGGTGATGCCGGTGACGTAGCCGGCGACCGTGGACTCGAAGCGGGTGCCCAGTTCGACGGAGTTGATGTCGTCGCCGACGTTGGCGGTGGTGGGCTCGGCGGTCGGACCCCACAGGGTGCAGGGGCAGTTCACCGCGGGCGGGCTCGTACTGGTGGTGAAGGTCCAGGTGACCGGTGCGGCCATGTTGTTGCCCCACAGGTCGGCCGCCTGCACGGAGGCCGTGTAGGTGGTGTTCAGCCCCAGTTCGGTGGAGGGGGTGAAGGTGGCGCTGTTCGAAGCGGTGAGCACCTTGGTTCCGGGGACGCTGGCGCCGCCCGGGTCCTTGAGCGTGAACGCGAGCGCGTCCTGGTCGACGGCCTCGTTGAAGGTGGCCTTCACCGTGGCCGTGATCGCGGTTCCGGTGGCCGCCGACTGCGGGGTGGTGGAGGTGACGGTGGGCGGTGTCGTGCTCGCGGTGGCGGTGTCCAGGACCGCGTCCACCCAGTAGTTGCTGCCCGAGGTGGCGGTGGCCGGGAATCCGCCCGTGGTGCTGTAGCGGTACACGCCGTTACCGCCGTCGGTTCCGTTGCGCAGGGCCGTGAGCGGGGCGAGTCCCGCGTCGGAGGAGGCGAAGGTGTTGTCGAAGGAGTACCCGCCGCCCGGGGCGAAGTAGGAGGCGATGTAGGTGGTGTTGGCCTTGACCGGCACCGGCGAGGAGAAGTTCAGCTGCTGCCAGCCGGACGCCGTCTCGTTGGTGAAGGTTCCGGTGGCCAGCCGCTGTCCCGTGCTGCTCCACAGGCTGCCCGTGTGGGTGCCGGTGTTGGCCGGGGACTTGTAGAAGCGGACGCCCGTGATCGAACCGGGCGCCGAGGAGCGGATCTTGACGCCGAGCTCGACGGCGCTGCCGTCACCGGCGTTGACGGTGCCGGGCACGGCCGCGGCCGGCCAGACGGTGCAGGGGCACTGCTGGGGTCCCACGGTCAGCGGCACGGTGGTGGTGGCGCCGATGTTGACGCTGTCGTCCACCGCGCGGACCTTGATCTGTACGGATCCGGGGGCGGTCGGGGTCCAGGTGTAGCTCCAGGACCCGACGCCCGAAGCCGCCTTCCAGGTGGTGCCGCCGTCGGTGGATACCTCCACGCGGGCCACCACGCCGCCGCCGCTGTCGCTCGCCGTGCCGGTGACGGTCACCGGGCGCAGCGCGGGGACGGTGGCGTTCGCCGCGGGGCTGGTCACGGTGATGGCCGGGCCCGTCGTGTCGGTGGAGGCGGTGGACGCGACCAGGTCGCTCTGCAGGGACTTGGGCTGGACGCCCATGTCGGCGAACACGTTCACCGTCGCCTGCTGCATCCGCTTGTCGGCGGTGACCACGGTGCTGCCGGGATCGCTCGTGGGCATGTTGGTCAGGCCCCAGGACCACTGCACGGTGCCGGCGCCGAAGACCAGGGCGTGCGAGGTCTGGTCCCGGAAGGCGACCAGGCTGTGCTTGGCGGTGCCGTTCCCGTAGGTGTTCCCGTAGTCGAGCCGGAGTTTGCCGTCGTTGATGTCCACGGTGGTGGAGGACATGTCGATCTGCCCGGGCGGGCGGGCCGCGTCCTCCACGTCGCTGTCCCACTCGTAGCCGAGCGTGCCGACCGGGAAGGTGGCGGTCTGGGAGGGGGTCAGGCCCGCGACGGTGGTGTTGCGCCACAGCCGCATCTTGGCGAAGGATCCGGGCACGGTGATCGCGTCGCTCCGGTAGCCGTTCACGCTGAACAGCGAGCCCGTCACCTGGTTCTGCGGCTGGTAGGGCCGCCCGTTCGTGGAGCTGGCCGGGTCCATCCAGGTGCCGGTCCAGATCCCGCTCGGGTCGGGGATGCCGTTGGGCTGGGGGAAGGAGAGCTTGGTCTCCTTGTAGGAGACCAGCGTCCGGTTGGCGGTGTTGGCGCCGTCGATGCTGGGGGCCAGCCGGGTCTTCCAGAAGACCTCGTTGCCGCTGAAGTAGGTCTGGTTGACCCCGGCGTGGCGGGCGTTCAGGGCGTTCGTGTACTGGTCCTGGGTCCAGTACTCGTCGTGCCCGGAGGACATGAAGACCTTGTGGTTCTGGAGCTGGGTGGCGCCGCGGGTCGACATGTCGATGCCGGACATGTAGCTCAGGTCGTACCCGTTGCGCTCCAGCCACGAGATCATCTGGAACTCGGACCCGTAGATCCCGTTCTCCCCGCCGATGTCCATCGGCCGGTTGTAGCTGACCTCGTACGCCCGGCCGTCGGGCGCCGGGCCGCCGCCGCCGTACAGGTCCTGGCCGCCGTAGTCGTTGTACGCCTGCCAGGTCTCGTCGCTGGTCTGCACGACGACGTCGGAGTGGCTGGAGTCGTTGCGGACGACGAACGGGTAGGGCATCACGCCGTTGCCGTCCGCCTGGTCGAAGTTGGCGACGTACAGGCCGGAGACGGCGTCCGGGGGCACCGTCCACGACGCCGTGACCGGCCAGTTGCCGCAGTCGACCAGGCCGGTGGCGGCCTTGGTGGTGCAGCTGCGCGGTTTGCCGCCCGGCTGGAAGTTCGCCGGGTAGGTCTGGGCCGCCTGCGCGGGGGTGGACAGCAGGCGGGCCCCGTTGCCCCCGTAGTAGCCCAGCCGGTAGACCGACACCTTGTACGGGGTCGGCGACTGGACCTTGAACTGCACGGTGTCGCCCGTCTGGACGCTCATCTGGGCGCTGAAGCCCTTGATGTCACCGTAGGCGCTCGGTGCGAACCAGTCGGACATCGGCGTGCCCGCCTTGGAGTTCTCGCACACGATCGCGTTCGTGCCGGGACCGCAGGGGTCCACCGCACCCGCCACCGCGGCCGGAGGTAAAACCGTGGCCATCAGAGCCACGATGGCGGTGAAGAGTCCGTATCGGAGCAGCCTTGTCCGTCTGTTCATCTGTACCTTCTTATGCGTCTCTGGCGTCAGCGCAGGGCGTCGGTGAGCGCTTCCACGACCCGCTGCTGTTGAGCGGGCGTGATCTGGGGGAAGAGCGGGAGGGACAGCATCCGGTCCGCGGCCAGCTCTGCGTGCGGGAAGTCCCCGCGTCCGTGGCCGAGGTGGGCGAAGGCCGGAGTGAGGTGGACGGGGGCCGGGTAGTGCACGCCCGCGCCGATGCCCTCCGCGTTGAGCTTGCCCACGACCGCGTCGCGGTCCGCCGCGCGGACCCGGACGACGTACAGGTGCCAGACGTGGACGTTGCCCTCCGCCGTGACCGGCAGGATCAGGCTTCCGTCGGCGGCGAGGTCCGCGAGCAGCTCGTCGTAGCGGGCGGCGGCGGCGCGGCGGGCCGCGTTCCCCTCGGCCAGCCGGGCCAGCTTGGCCCGCAGCACGACGGCCTGGAGCCCGTCGAGGCGGCTGTTGAACCCGGCCACGTCGTGGCGGTACTTGGCGATGCCGCCGTGGTTGGCGAGCGCCCGCACCAGGTCGGCGGTCTCCTCGTCGTCGGTCACCACCGCGCCCGCGTCCCCGTACGCACCCAGGTTCTTGCCCGGGTAGAAGCTGGTCGCGGCGATCCCGCCGGTGCCGGGAGACCGGCCGGCGCGGGTGGCGCCCTGGCTCTGCGCGGCGTCCTCCACGACCCTGGCGTGCGGGGGCAGCGCGGCGGCCAGTTCCCCGGCGTCGGCGCACTGTCCGTACAGGTGGACCGGGACCACGGCGCGCGTGGCCTTCCCGACCGCGTCCAGCGCGGCCCCCGGGTCGATCAGCAGGGTGTCGGGGTGGCAGTCCACCAGGACCGGCCGGGCTCCGATGCGGGCGACGGCCCCGGCGGTGGCGATGAACGTGTTGGCGGGCAGCACCACTTCGTCGCCGACGCCGACTCCCACGGCGCGCAGGGCCAGTTCCAGCGCGTCGGTGCCGTTGGCCACGCCGACGCAGTGGCCGGTCCCGGCGAAGGCCGCGTACTCGCGCTCGAAGGCGCGTACCTCCTCGCCGCCGATGAAGGCGGTGCCGGCCAGCACGCGGTCGAATCCGGCGCGTATCTCATCGGCGACCTCGGCGTGCGCGGCCTTGAGGTCTACGAGCGGTATCTGGTTCATCGGGCTGTGCTCCCCATCCGTGTCTCCGGCCTCCGGCCGGTCTCCAAGACATCGGCCCGCAGCTCTTCGAGCGCCGGGCCACCGGCCTCGCGCAGCCGGCGGGCCGGGCTTCCCGCCCAGACCTCGCCGGGCGGCACGTCGGCCAGGACCGTGCTTCCCATCCCGGTCAGCGACCAGGCGCCGACCGTGGTGTACTCCCGCACCAGCGCGCCCGCGCCCACGTACGCGCCCCGGCCGACGCGCACCCCGCCGCCGAGGCGGACCCCGGAGGCGAGGGTCGCGAAGTCCCCGACCGTGTCGTCGTGGGTGAGGACCGTGTGCGGCATGACCGCCACGTGGGCCCCGACGCGTACGGCCGCCGTCAGCACGCAGTGCGCGAGCAGCACCGAGCCCGCGCCGAGCTCCGAGGATCCGGAGACCGAAGCGGTGGGGTGGACCACCGTCGCGTAGCGGGTTTCGGGCAGCGCGAGGCGGCGTACCAGCCGGGCCCGTACCGCGTAGTCGCGGGGACTGCCCACGCAGACCACCACGCGGGCGGCCGGGCGGCTGTGCACCAGGTCGCAGCCGCCCAGCACCTCCACGCCGTCCACGTCCCGGCCGTGCAGGGCCGGGTTGTCGTCCAGGTGCCCGGCCAGCCGCCAGCGCGGTACGCGGCCGCCCGCCAGGTCTGCGGCGGCCGCGTCCCGTACGGCCTGGGCGGCCTCGCGGGCGAATCCGCCCGCGCCGACGACCAGCAGGTCCTCGGTGACGGCGGCGGCTCCGGCGGTACCGGTGCGGGGCCCGCTCATCCGGCGGCCTGTCCGCGCAGCACCGTCACCACCCGGTCCTGCTGGTCGCGCGTCATCGTGTGGAACAGCGGCAGGATCAGCGAGTCCCGGCTGATCCGCTCGGTCACGGGCAGCGGCGCCGCTCCGTGACCGGCGTACGCCGGCTCCAGGTGCGAGGCCATGATCCCGCGCCGGGCCGAGATCCCGGCCTCGGCCAGCACCGCGAGCAGCTCGTCCCGGCCCACGGGGAACTCCTCGGTCAGGAGCACCCAGTACGACTGGAAGTTCCCCTCACCGTGGGCGGGGTCCTGGACGGGGCGCAGGCCGGGAATCCCGTCGAGCAGTTCCGCGTACCGGGCGGCGAGGGTCCGCCGCCGGGCCACGATCTCGTCCAGCTTGCCCAGTTGCACCAGGCCGACCGCGGCCTGGATGTCGGTCATCCGGTAGTTGTAGCCGACTTCCAGATAGCTCTCGGCGATCGGCTTGCTGCTCGCGTGCCGCTGCGCCGCGGACACGTTCATGCCGTGCTCGCGCAGTCGGCGCAGCCGCTCCGCCCACCGGGCGTCGTCGGTGGTCACCATGCCGCCCTCGCCGGTGGTGATCACCTTGCGGGGGTGGAAGGACCAGGCGGCCAGCAGTGCTCCCTGGCCGACGGACTTGCCTCCGACGGTGGCGCCGATGCCGCAGGCCGCGTCCTCCACCAGCGGGAGGCCCCAGTCGGCGCAGGCCTCGCGCAGCGCGTGCACATCGGCCGGCACCCCGCCCTGGTGGACGGCGAGCACCGCCTTGGTGCGCGGGGTGCGCACGGCGTCCACGGTGACCGGGGTGAGGTTCCCGGTGGCTTCCTCCACGTCCGCGAAGACGGGGTGGGCCCCTACGTAGCGCACCGCGTTGGCGGTGGCGATGAAGGAGAGCGAGGGGACGATCACCTCGTCGCCCGGTCCGAGGTCCAGGGCGATCAGGGCCAGGTGCAGGGCCGTGGTGCACGAGCTGACGGCGATGCCGTGCTCGGCGCCCACCCGCTCGGCGAAGGCCCGCTCGAACTCCGCGACCCTGGGGCCCTGGGCCACCCATCCGGAGAGGACCGCGTCGGCGGCGGCCTTCGCCTCCTCCTCGCCGAGCCACGGGATCATGACCGGGATGCGGGCGGGGGCGTCCTGCGCGGCGGCGGGGGCGTCCTGCGCGGGGGCGTCCTGCGCACTCATCGGGCGGCTCCCTCGGCCGCGGCGGCGCGCGTGGCGGCCGCGGCCGCGTCGGCCGCGCGCTCGGCCCGCCACCAGTCGACCAGGTCGCGCAGCCCGGTCCGCAGGTCGATCTCGGCCCTGAAGCCGAGGCGCTCCGCGGCCTGCGAGGTGTCCGCGAGACGGCGGGTCACCCCGTTGACCGCGCGGGCCGGCCCGTGCTCCGGGACCATGCCCTGCGCGTCCATGGCCTCCAGGAGGCCGTTCGCCAGGCCGAGCAGACTGGTCTCGGACCCGCTCGCGATGTTGAACACCTCGTCGGTCAGATCCGACTCGGCGGCCAGCAGGTTGGCGCGCGCGATGTCCCTGACGTCGACGAAGTCCATGGTCTGGGTGCCGTCGCCGAGGATCAGCGGCGGCTCGCCGTCGGCGATCCGCTCCATCCAGCGGATCAGCACCTCGGTGTAGAGCCCGTGGATGTCCATCCGGGGGCCGTACACGTTGAAGTAGCGCAGCGCCACGTAGTCCAGCCCGTACATGGAGTGGAAGCTGCGCAGCACCGCCTCGTTGAAGGCCTTCGCGGCCCCGTAGAAGGTGTCGTTGTTGTACGTGTGGTGGCGCTCCGTGGTCGGGAAGGACTCCGCGAGCCCGTAGACGGACGCCGAGGAGGAGGCGATGACCTTGCCCACCCCGGCGGCGGCCGCGGCCTCCAGCACGTTGAACGTGCCGTCGACCATCACCTCGTTCGCCAGCCGCGGCTCCGCCGCGCACTGGGTGATCCGGATGGCCGCCAGGTGGAACACCAGGTCGGCGCCCTCGGTCACCTTGTGCACCGTGGCCGCGTCCCGTATGTCGCCCTCGACCAGGTTGACCAGGCCGCTCGGCAGGGCCCGCGCCAGGTTGGCGGTCCGCCCCCGGACGAAGTTGTCGAGGACCACGATCTCGCGCGCCCCGTTGTCCACCAGCAGGTCGACCAGGTGGGAGCCGATCGTGCCCGCTCCGCCGGTGACCAGAATCTTCTTGCCTCGTACGCTGCTCAACGCCCTGCCCCTACTGAGTCGGTCATGCTGTTCCCTGTCGCGCCCGCCGTGGACGCCGACGCCGTGGCGGGCGGGGGGGGGGCGGAGGGGCGGCGCCGCCGCCCCCACGCAGCTCTCCCCACCCACAGCCGCGGCCGCGACACCCCCCACGCCGCGCCCGCCGACCGCGAG
>NZ_JBHYVM010000004.1:57035-82567 GCF_042750105.1 Streptomyces sp. NPDC059443
CCACCCCGCGCGCCGCGCCGGGGGGGCGCGAGGCGCGGCCCCGCGCCCCGCGCGGGGCGGGGGGGGGGGGGGGCGGGGGGGCGGGGGGCGCCCCCCCCGCGCCCCCCCCGGCCTCGTGAACCGTCAACGCCCGGTGCGCAGTCCGACGACCGCGCCGCGGAACTCCAGGCTCCGGGAGGCCGCTTCGAGGATGTCGAGTACCTGTAGTCCCGCCCGCCCGTCGGTGAGCGCCGGCCGCCGTGTCCTGATCGCGGAGGCGAACTCCTCGACCATGCTGCGCAGGGCCTCCTTCTCGCCGAGCGCGGGCGCCACCATGTCGCCGCTCCGGTAGGAGACGAGCATGTCGCGGCGCTCGTCCGCGCCGATCTCCTGCGGGGCCGTGAGGTCCACGCCGCGGTCGAACACGGCCACCCGCTGGCTGGGGTTGAGGTCGTCCCACACGAGGGTGCGCTTGGAGCCGCCGACCATGGTGGTGCGGACCTTCACCGGGGAGAGCCAGTTGACGTGCACGTGGGCGATGGCGCCGGTGTTGAGCTGGAGCGTCAGATAGGCCACGCAGGACTGTCCGGCGCCGATCGGGTCGGCCCCGTGGGCGGCCACGGCCACCGGGTGGACGTTGTCCGGGAGGATGAAGTCGAGGACCGAGAGGTCATGGGGGGCCAGGTCCCACAGGACGTCGATGTCCTTCTGCACCAGCCCCAGGTTGATCCGGACCGAGTCGACGAACTGGATGTCGCCGAGTTCCCCGGAGCGGACCATGTCGCGGATGCGGGCCACCGCCGGGGTGTAGCAGTAGGTGTGGTCGCACATGAGGGTGAGGCCGCGTTCCTCGGCCTCCTTCACCAGCCGCAGACCGTCCTCGTACGTGGCCGCGAGGGGCTTCTCCACGAGGACGTGCTTGCCGGCGCGCAGGGCGGCCAGGGCCACGTCGAGGTGGGTGCCGGCCGGGGTGGCCACGGCGACCGCGTCCACGGCCGGGTCGGCCAGGACCGCCGCGTAGTCGGAGGTCGCCTGGACCGTGGAATACCCGCCGAGCACCTGGCGGGCCCGGTCCACGTTCAGATCGCAGAGCCAGCGGAGCCGGTACTCCGGACTCGACTGGAAATTGCGGACGAGATTGGGGCCCCAGTAGCCCGCGCCGACTACGGCGACGCCTAACGGCTCCACCGGCCCCGCGTGTGCGGCCCCGACTTCCCGCCGGGTGTCCTTCGCGGTGTCCTTCACAGCGTTCCCTTTCCTTCCGCGCACGCCCGCGGGCGTGTCGACGACCCATGGCCGGGGCGCGTGCGGAGGAAGGAGGTGCCGTCGACGGCAGGCCGGGCGCCTGCGCGACCCGTGCGTGACCCGCCCAACGGTGATGGCCCCCCACGACCGATGCCGTACGTGTTCCACGTACTTCCGCCCCCCGGCCGTCCGGCACCCCACGCGCCGGTCCGGCCCCGGACAGGCGGCTCGTTCCCCCAAGCCGCCGAACCCGTACCTGCCACAACTTCCCTGCTCCGATTGGATTACGGCGGCGCCGAAGCACGCCGAATCCGGTCGGCTGCGTTCAATCTAGACCACCGGGCGTACCCCCGGGGAGAGTTGGAGGAAACGGCCGGTACGGGCGTTCGACCGTGCATACTTCCGGGGTGACCAGCATCGTGATCCCGGCCCACAACGAGGGCCGGGTCATCGGCCGGCTCCTCGACGCGCTCCTGACCGAGGACCCGGCCTCCACGTCCGCCTCCTCCGCCGCCACCGCCGGACTCGACATCGTCGTGGTGTGCAACGGCTGTACGGACGACACCGCCGCCGTGGCGGGCGCCCGCGGCCCCCTCGTACGGGTGGTGGAGATCCCGACTCCTTCCAAGCACACGGCACTTCGGGTCGGCGACGAACACGCGCGGGGCTTTCCCCGGCTGTACGTGGACGCCGACGTCGTGGTCGGAGCCGCCGACGTACGGGCCCTGGCCGGCGCCCTCGCCGCCGGTCCGGACCTCCTCGCCGCGGCCCCCGGCCGCGATATCCCGCTGGCCGGGTGCGCCTGGCCGGTCCGGGCGTACTACCGGGTCTGGCAGCTGCTCCCGGCCGTCCGCGAAGGGCTGTTCGGACGCGGGGTCATCGCCGTCTCCGAAGCGGGCCACGCGCGGATCGCCGCCCTGCCCCCGCTGATGGCCGACGACCTGGCGGCGTCCCTGGCCTTCGCTCCGGAAGAGCGGCGCGTGGTCGAGTCGGCCCGGGTCGCCGTCCATCCGCCCCGCACCTGGGGTGACTTGATCCGCCGCCGCGTGCGGGCGGCGACCTCCTCCGCCGAGCTGGAGCACTTCCAGGCCTCGCGGGCCGCCGCGCCCCCGGACGCACCCTCGGAGACCGCGCCGCCCGCACCCTCCGCGCGCACCAGCACCAGCGACCTGCGCGCCCTGCTGCGGAGCCGTCCGCAACTGCTGCCCGGGGTCGTGGTGTTCGTCGTGGCGGCCGTCGCCGCCCGCCGGGGGGCCCGCAAGGCCATCCGCACCGGGGACTTCTCCACCTGGCTGCGCGACGAGAGCAGCCGGCAGGGCTGACCGGCCCCGACCAACCTTTTGACCTGCCGACCTTCCGAATCAGGCCGTACGCAGCACAGTTGGCCCGTACAAGCACTAGGGTCACTCGCATGTACGAGTGACCCAGACCGTCGCCACCGGGAGCTCCACAGCATGTACCTCGCGGACCGCTCCGCGCCCTCCGGCGCGAAGACCGCACCGGACGGGAGACCCCGCCGGGCCCCCGCGGTCGCCTCGGCCGTCCTCGCGCTGGGCGCGGTCAGCCTGATCACCGACGTCTCCTCCGAGATGGTCACCGCAGTCCTGCCCTTGTACCTGGTGGCCGGACTGGGCCTGAGCCCGCTCGGATTCGGCGCGCTCGACGGGGTCTACAACGGGGTCAGCGCCCTGGTGCAGCTCACCGGCGGCCACCTCGCCGACCGGATGCGCAACCACAAGCTGATCGCCGGCATCGGCTACGGCCTCTCCGCCCTGTGCAAACCACTGCTGATGCTCGCCCACAGCCTCGGCCCGGTGGGCGTGGTCCTGGCCCTGGAACGCACCGGCAAGGGGCTGCGTACCGCCCCGCGCGACGCGCTCATCTCCCTCTCCACACCTGCCGAGTTACAGGGGCGCGCCTTCGGCGTGCACCGCGCGATGGACACCACCGGGGCGCTGCTCGGCCCGCTCGCCGCCTTCTTCATCCTGAGCGTGACGGTCGACGGGTACGACGCCGTCTTCGGGGTCAGCGCCTGCGTCGCCGCTCTGGGCGTCGTGGTGCTCGTGCTGTTCGTCCCGTCGGGCGCGGGCCTCCGTGCGGGCCCCGGTGCGGACCTCGGCCCGGCCGCCGGCCCGGAGCCCGGCGCGCTCCCGGAGCCGGTCGCGGTGAACGTGCGCGAGGCGCTGGCCCTGCTGCGGCTGCCCCGGCTGCGCGCCCTGGCCGGCTGCGCCGCCCTGCTGGGCCTCACCACCGTCAGCGACGCCTTCCTCTACCTGCTGCTCCAGGACCGCGCCGGCATCGGCGAACAGTGGTTCCCGCTGCTGCCGCTGGGTACCGCCGCCGTGTTCCTGCTGCTGGCCGTCCCGGCCGGCGCCCTCGCCGACCGGATCGGGCGCCGCACCGTGTTCCTCGCCGGGCACGCCCTTCTGCTGGCCGGCTACGGGCTGCTGCTGTGGGCCCCCGACCGGTCCGCGCTGCCCTATCTGGTCCTCGCCCTGCACGGCCTGTTCTACGCCGCCACCGACGGGGTCCTGCCCGCCGCCGTGGCCGCGACCGTCCCCGTACGGCTGCGGGCCACCGGCATCGCGGTCGTCGGCACCAGCCAGGCGCTGGCCCGGTTCGGCTGCTCGCTCGCCTTCGGCGCGGCCTGGACGCTCTGGGGCTCCGGTCCCGCGCTGGCCGCCGCCGCGGCCGCCTTGTGCTGCTGCGCGGCCGTCGCCGGCTTCGTGCTGCGGCCGACGGCTCCGGCTCCGGATCTTGCTCCGGCTCCGGCTCCGGCTCCGGACGGGGACGCCCCCGGTCCGTCCCCCACACCCCCGCACCCCCGACGCTCCCGAGGAACCCGATGACCCGCTCGCGCCGGCTGCTCGTACTCGCGCTGGCCGTGCTGCTCCTCGGGGGCCTCGCGGCCGTCGCGGTGCTGCGCGCCGCCGCCCGCTCCGAGCAGACCCGGGAGGGCGATCCCACGGTCGCCCAGGGCAAGGTCACGCTCGGCCGGACGGACGCGCTGGCCTTCCTCAACGGCGCCCAGGGCCCGCACCGCGGAGCCGTCGCCTCGGTGGCGGCCTCGGCGCCCCAGTCCGGACGCACGGCCTCCGACCTCACCTGCCAGCGCTTCTACGCGGCCGCCGGGACCGGAGTGTGCCTCAACTCCAAGCCGGGCGCCCTCGCCCAGGACAACCGGGCCCTGATCGTCGACTCCGACCTGCGCACGCTGCACAGCTTCCCGCTCGCGGGCACCCCGTCCCGGGCCCGGGTCTCCCCCAGCGGCCACTTCGCCGCATGGACCGTCTTCGTCTCGGGGGAGTCCTACGGCGCCGCGTTCTTCTCCACCCGGACCTCGATCGTGGACACCCGGACCTGGACGCTCGAACCGGACCTGGAGAAGTTCTCCATCGTGAAGGACGGCCGGCCCTACACCTCGGGGGACGTGAACTTCTGGGGCGTCACCTTCTCCAAGGACGACGACACCTTCTACGCGACCCTCGCCACCGCCGGACAGACCTACCTGATCAAGGGATCGCTCTCCCGGCACGAGGTCACCACCCTGGCCCAGAACGTCGAGTGCCCCTCCCTCTCCCCCGACGAGACCAGGGTCGCGTACAAGAAGCGCGTGATGCGCGGTGCCTCCCTGTGGCGCGAACACGTCCTGGATCTGCGGACATTGAAGGAGACGCCCCTCGCCGAGAAGCGCAGCGTGGACGACCAGGCCCTCTGGCTCGACGACCGCACCCTGGCCTACGCCCTGCCCGCCGAGGGCTCGACGGACACCACGGACCTCTGGACGGTTCCGGCGGACGGCACCGGTGCCCCCCGCGTCCTGGCCCCGGCGGCCTCCTCGCCGACCCGCCTGGGCTGAGCCCCTGCGGCCCGGTCCCGCGACCGGGGCCCGGTACACCGCTCCGGATCAGGCCTCGGAGCCGGTATCCGCGTCCGTACCGTCGTCCGTACCCGAGTCGGCGCCCGCTTCCGTACCCGAGTCGGTTCCCGACTCGGTGCCCGCCGCCCGCCGGTACTCGGCGTTGATGCGCTGGGCTTCCTCCAGCTGGTCCTCAAGGATGACGATGCGGCAGGCGGACTCGATCGGGGTCCCCTGGTCGACGAGCTCCCGGGCTCGGGCGGCGATGCGCAGCTGGTAGCGGGAGTACCGGCGGTGGCCGCCCTCGGAGCGCAGCGGGGTGATCAGGCGGGCTTCGCCGATCGCGCGGAGGAAGCCGGGCGTGGTGCCGAGCATCTCGGCGGCCCGGCCCATGGTGTACGCCGGGTAGTCATCGTCGTCAAGACGACCCAGAGAGTTCTCTGCTGTCACTTTCACCTCATTGTGGGACGCGTCGAGGGGCCCTGGCGCTGTACGGCACCGGGGCCCCGAGCCGCATTCAACACCATTTGCCACGCCCCACTCCCCCCGCACACCGTCCACGGGGTGGTGCGCGCCGCCCCCGGCCCCGTCCGGGCTTCCGCCGTCGGGCTCAGGGCGTACCCGTGGACCCGGAGAATCGTTGGGGCAGGCATGGGCACCACACACGCCGCTTCCCCGTCCCTGGCACGGCACCGGGCACCCGACCGAGGTCCCGCCGGGACGGTACGGGGCATCCCCCGGCAGCAGCCGCCGGGCGGTTCTCCTCCGGGCGGCCGGGCCGCCGGGGGGTCCGCCGTATTCGATCAGCTCGCACGCGAATGGGAAGCGCGGGGGGCCACCGTTCCCGGTCTGCCCGACCCGCTGTGGGACCGGCTGATCACCTACGAGCATTTCCAGCGCGAGACGGACGCCACCCTGCGCAGTCTGCGCCTGGACCGCGCCGACCCGCCACCACCGGCCCCGGCCCCCGCTCCCGCCCCGGCGCCGGCCCCGCCGCGCTGGACCCGGGCGTGACACAGCACTGAGGGCCCCGGCGGCTCGTGCCGTCCGGGGCCCTCAGTGCTGTGCGTGCTTTGCCTACGGTCAGACGCCGGCCGGGGCGCCGAGCAGCGCCGACGCCTTCTGGACCGGGGTCAGCCCGGCGTCGGGCGGCGTGACCGGGGCGAGCGCACGGCAGGTGAAGCCCAGCGCGGTCAGCGCCCTGGTCACCTCGGCGGCCGTGAAGTCCCGGCGGTCTTGGCGGGTGATCACGGCGCCCACCTGCTTGACGGGGTAGGCGCGGCGGCCGATGATCACGGACTCGCCCGTGATCGGTTCGGGCTTGACGCCCTTCATCGAGGCCAGCACCCCGGTCTTGTCGAGGTCGAACGGAAAGCGTGCGATGACGAAGCGCATGATTCCTCACAAGGGGAAGAGAACCGTCCCGGCCGCGAGGGCACGGGGTCGCCGGTGCGCGGAGCGCGCGGGCGGCGTGGAGGTACGCAGCCGTGGAGCTGCCGGAGCCGGATTACGCGGCCGTGGTGAAGGCGCTCCCGCGCTCGGACCGCGCGGGCGACGACGTCGACCGGCTGCGCCGCTCCTGCGCCGGACGGCTCCGGCGGCCCCGGGAGGACCCCGGACCGCTCTTGGAGCGCTCCGGGACGGGCGCGGTGATGGTGACGGGGACACCGGACGGAGCCTGAGCGCCGGTGATCCGGTTCAGCTCGGCCTCACCGGAGCGGACCTGGGTGGTCTGCGGGGTGATCCCGGCGGCGGCCATCAGACGGGTCATCTCGCGGCGCTGGTTGGGCAGCACCAGCGTGACGACGCTGCCGGACTCGCCGGCGCGGGCGGTACGGCCGCCACGGTGCAGGTAGTCCTTGTGGTCGGTCGGCGGGTCCACGTTGACGACGAGGTCGAGGTTGTCCACGTGGATGCCGCGGGCCGCGACGTTGGTGGCCACCAGCACCGTCACGTGCCCGGTCTTGAACTGCGCGAGCGTGCGGGTGCGCTGGGGCTGCGACTTGCCGCCGTGCAGCGCCGCGGCGCGCACCCCGCTGTTCAGCAGGTGCTCGGTCAGCCGGTCCACGCCGTGCTTGGTGTCCAGGAACATGATCACGCGGCCTTCGCGGGCGGCGATCTCGGTCGTGGCGGCCTGCTTGTCGAAGTTCTGGACGTGCAGGACGTGGTGCTCCATCGTCGTGACGGCGCCGGCCGAGGGGTCGACGGAGTGCACGACGGGGTCGGTCAGGTAGCGGCGGACCAGCAGGTCCACGTTGCGGTCGAGGGTGGCGGAGAACAGCATCCGCTGGCCCTCGGGGCGCACCTGGTCGAGCAGCGCGGTCACCTGGGGCATGAACCCCATGTCGGCCATCTGGTCGGCCTCGTCCAGGACGGTGATGCCGACCTGGTTGAGCCGGCAGTCGCCCCGCTGGATGAGGTCCTTCAGGCGTCCGGGGGTGGCGACGACCACTTCCGCCCCGCCGCGCAGCGCGGTGGCCTGCCGGTAGATGGGCATGCCGCCGACGACGGTGGCCATGCGCAGCTTGACCGCACGGGCGTAGGGGGTGAGCGCGGCCGTGACCTGCTGGGCGAGCTCACGCGTGGGTACGAGGATCAGCGCGAGCGGCTGACCGGGCTCGGCACGCTGCCCGGCCGTACGGGCCAGCAGGGCCAGGCCGAAGGCGAGGGTCTTGCCGGATCCGGTGCGGCCGCGGCCCAGGACGTCGCGGCCCACGAGGGTGTTGGGCAGGGTCGCGGCCTGGATCGGGAACGGCGTGACCATGCCCTCGGCCTTCAGCGTGGTCAGCAGCGGGGCCGGCATGTCGAGGTCGGCGAACGCCTCGACGGCGGGCAGCCCGGGGACCACGGTGACCGGGAGGGCGAACTCGCCCTGCTGTGCGGCGGGACGGCGGCCGTAGCCGCCACCACCGGAGCGGGACGAGCCGCCGGAACGGGAGGGGCCGCCGGAACGGCTGGGGGCCGACGAGCCGAAGCGGCTGCCTCGGCCCGCGGAGCTGCCGCCGTAGGAGCTGGTGGAGCCGCCGTAGGAGCCCGAGGAGCTGCCGTAGGAGCTCCCGTAGGAGCCCGCGGAGTCGCCGTAGGAGCCGGTGGAGCTGGAGGAGCCCCCGTAGGAGCCGCCGCTCTTACGGCTGCCGGAAGAGCGGTTGTTCGTACGTGTCGTGCGGTTCATGCGGAACCTTCCTCGATACGGCACACATCGAGGAATTCCCGGCAGCAGAAATCGAGCCGCGCGACGATTCACAAGAATGAGCCGAAACAAAATCAGATATGACGAAGCCGGATTGAAGTACTTCCGGGTTGTCACGAAGGGGGCGCCGCGCGGCGTGCCGATGGAAACGGCTGTCACACGCGGGCAGGGAGCCGAGGAAAAATCCATCGGCAGAACAGCTGGGCGCTTCGACAGCGAACGCTGTCGCGCCGCTCACACGGGCCGCAACGGCCGGCGGAGCCTGAAAATTACAACGAGCCGGGGCCCGCACCCCAAGGTGCGGGCCCCAGCTGCGTGGTTACGCTTCAGCGTCAGGCGGTGACGATGTTCTCAGCGGTCGGGCCCTTCTGGCCCTGCGCGATGTCGAAGCTGACCTTCTGACCTTCCTGAAGCTCGCGGAAGCCCTGGGAAGCGATGTTCGAGTAGTGGGCGAACACGTCAGGACCGCCACCCTCCTGCTCGATGAAACCGAAGCCCTTTTCCGCGTTGAACCACTTCACGGTGCCATTAGCCATGTTGAATCTCCTTCGGGGCACAGCCCAGAGGTTCGCACTGTGCGAACCTCAAGTCGCCGATGATTGCCCAGCCCGGAAAATGCCGGAATCAAATCTTGGGAACCACAACTGCAACTGAAACCACAGTAGCACGCCGGACCCGGCCGGTCGAGAACAATAATTCCACGCCGGCGGCCGGATCAGAAATTCTTACCGCACCCCGCATTCATTTCTGTCCTGGCGAACACAGATATTTCGGTGATCCAACTCGCGCAACCGTACGGTTGCGCGACCCCACTCGATGTGCAACCCTGAAGTTGCATCTCATCGTCGCGATGAGGACTGAGCCGGAGGAGTACGCCATGAGTACGGATCGGATCGAACGCGACACCCTGATCGAGGCATCCCTGGAGCGGGTCTGGTCGCTCGTCGCCGAGCCCGGTTTCTGGGTGGCCGACGACGCGGGCCTGACGGTGCTGGCCGGCACCGTGGCCAAGGAAGGGGAGTCGGTCGTGGCGAGCAACGCCCAGTACGGCGACTTCCCGGTGCGCGTGGAGAAGGTGGAACCGCCGACGTACCTGGCGTACCGCTGGGCGAGCGCGTTCCCCGGCCAGGAGCTGCGCGAGGACAACAGCACCCTGGTGGAGTTCACCTTGACCCGGGAGGGCGACAAGACCCGGCTGCGCGTCGTGGAGAGCGGGTTCGCGGCGCTGGCCGGGTCCGAGGAGCTGCGCGACCGGGCCCTGAAGGACAACACCGGCGGCTGGCCGCAGGTGCTCGACGCCTTCAGGAAGCGCGTCGAACAGTCGGCGGCGTGACGGACGGCGGACGGCCCGGCGCCGGCGCGGCGGTCGACGACGTCCTCACCGCGCTCGCCGACCCGACCCGGCGCAAGCTGCTCGACCTGCTCGCCGCACAGGGCGAGGTCACCGCGACCACGCTCGCGGAAGGCCTCCCCGTCTCCCGGCAGGCGGTGGTCAAACACCTCGCCGTCCTGGACGCCGCCGGGCTGGTCTCCGGCAGCCGGGTCGGACGCGAGGTCCGGTACACGGTGCGGCCCGCGGCCCTGGACGCGACGGCGCGGTGGATGGCCTCCCTCGCCGCCGACTGGGACCGGCGGCTGGCGGGCATCAAGCGCATCGCGGAAGCCGCCGAGGCAGCGGAGGCCGCGGAGCGGGACGCGCGGCGGTCCCCGTAAGACCGGTGGCATCGTGCGGCCGCCCCGGCTACCTCGGCCGCCGCACGATGCCACCGTGTCGTACCGCCCGGCCCGGCCCGTCGTGGCCCGATAGTGGTGAGCGTGAGCGACAGGCCAGAGGGAACCGGGATTCCCGGAGCGAGTGCCGGGGAAGAGGGCGTCGCGTGGTCCGGGCCGGAGGGCGCGCAGGCCTTCGCGGCCGTGGACGCGGCCACCGACTGGCTGCTCGGCTACCCCTTCGTCTTCCGGGCCCTGGCACGGTGGATCGACAGCCACCACGTCCTGGTGGACTACGGATGCGGGCCGGGCAAGGTGGCCGACCACGCGGCCCGGCTGCTCGGAGCGCGGGTGCTGGGCGTGGACACCTCCCCCGAGATGCTGGCACTGGCCCGCCGCTCCGGGACGGCGGTGGCCGAGTACCACCTGGTCGAGGGCGGCCGCGCCGTCTGCCTCGCCGACGGCGGCGCCGACGCGGTGATGTGCAACCACGTCCTGGCATCGCTGCCGACGCAGGAGGCGGTGCTCGCGGTGTTCGGCGAGATCCGCCGGCTCCTGCGCCCCGGCGCCCCGTTCGTGCTGCTGGCCACCGATCCCGCGTGCAACGGCACGGAGTACGCGTCCCTGCGCATCGGGGATCCGGGCGAGGAGTACGGTCCGGGCGACGAGCTGTACGTACGGCTCCGGCGCACGGACGGAACCTGGCAGGCCATGCCCAACCACGCCTGGCCCGTGGACCTGCTCCCCGCCCTGCTGGAGCGCGCCGGATTCCGGGACGTCGTCCAGCACCGCCCCACCGTGGACGAGGCACTCGCCCTCGCCGACCCGGACCTCGCCGACCCGGACCTCGCCGCGGGCCGCACGTGGGCGGCGGAGCGGGCCAGGCCGCCCCTGGTGATCACCACCGCCCTGGCGGTCTAGGCGGTGGCCTGCCGCCGGGCCCGCCCCCGTGCCCCCGGTGCGATTTCGGCCAGTACAGTACGTGGATGGTGAACCTCCGCGAGCAGATTCTCGCTGAACTTGGTGTCAAGGCGGACATCGTCCCCAAGGTCGAAATCCGGCAACGGGTCGACTTCCTGAAGGACTACCTGCGGTCGACGCCGGCCACGGGTTTCGTACTCGGGATCAGTGGCGGCCAGGACAGCACGCTGGCCGGCCGGCTGTGCCAGCTCGCCGCCGAGGAGCTGCGCGCCGAGGGCCACGAGGCCACTTTCGTCGCGGTACGGCTGCCCTACGGGGTCCAGGCCGACGAGCACGACGCGCAGATCGCGCTGGAGTTCATCCGGCCGGACCGGTCGATCGCGGTGAACGTCAAGCCGAGCGCGGACGCCGTCGGCGCCGAGGCGGCGCTCGGCCTTCAGGAGCTGCTGGGCGGCGAGCCGAAGCTCCGGGACTTCGTGCGCGGCAACATCAAGGCCCGCGAGCGCATGGTGATCCAGTACTCGATCGCGGGGCAGCTGGGGATGCTCGTGGTGGGCACCGACCACGCGGCCGAGGCGGTGACCGGCTTCTTCACCAAGTTCGGCGACGGCGGTGTCGACATCACCCCGCTGACCGGACTGAGCAAGCGGCAGGGCGCGGCGCTGCTCCAGGAGCTGGGCGCACCGCCGAGCACCTGGGAGAAGGTGCCGACCGCCGACCTGGAGGACGACCGGCCCGCGCTGCCCGACGAGGTGGCGCTCGGCCTGACGTACGCCCAGATCGACGACTACCTGGAAGGCGCCGAGGTCACCGCCGAGGTGGCTGCCAGGCTGGAGTCCATCTTCCTGGCGACCCGGCACAAGCGGACCGTTCCGGTCACCCCCCTCGACGAGTGGTGGCGCGCCTGATCCCACGGCACACCTGATCCCACAGCACCGGGGCTGCGAGGGTCGGTTGCTCGATGTTGCTCGTTCAGGTGGGGTTTCGAGCATCTCTTGACATAGGTCGGGTACTGCGCTGCACTTTGGCCACTCCCTCCGGCAGTCACGGCCGGAGGGAGATACCGCCATGAACTCCCCCTACCCTGACCACACCTGGGGACTCGCCATGCGTCTGCTCAGATTCCTGACCGCCTCCGCCTTAGCGGTGGCCGCACTCTCACTGCCCGGCGCCGCCTCCGCTTCCCCCTCCGCGGCCGCCGGTGCCTCCGCGGCCGCCGCCACCGCGCCGCAGACCGTGCCGGCCCTGCGGCAGTGGACGGCCGGCAGTGGCACGTTCAGCTTCACGAGCACCAGCCGGATCGTCGTCGATCCGGCCTACACCGCCCAGCTCTCGGACGAAGCGGCCACCCTGGCGGACGATCTGGGCGCACTGACCGGGCGCTCCGTGGCCGTGGTCACCGGTAGCGCGTCCCCCGGCGACATCGGGCTGAGCCTCGGTGACGGTTCGCTGCCCGCCGAGGGGTACCGCATGACCGTCGGGCAGAGCATCGCCATCCAGGCGGGGACGGACACGGGAGCCTTCTACGGCACCCGTACCGTGCTGCAACTGCTGCACCAGTCGGCCTCGGTGCCGGCCGGGACGGCCGTGGACTGGCCCACGAAGGCCGAGCGCGGGCTCATGATCGACCAGGGCCGGAAGTTCTTCACCGTCGACTGGGTCAAGCAGCACATCAAGGAACTGGCCTACCTCAAGCTCAACTACTTCCACTTCCACGTGTCGGACACCTTCGGCTTCCGGCTGGAGAGCGCGACCCACCCCGAGATCGTCTCCACCGACCACTACTCCAAGCAGGACATCGCCGACCTGGTCGCGCTCGGGCAGAAGTACCACGTCACGATCGTCCCCGAGATCGACACCCCCGGGCACATGAACCAGATCCTGGCGGCCCACCCCGAGCTCAAGCTCAAGAGCAGCACCGGAGCCGTCAGCCCGGACTTCATCGACCTGTCGCTGCCCGCCTCGTACACGCTGATCAAGGACCTGATCAACGAGTACCTGCCGCTGTTCCCGGCCGCGTACTGGCACATCGGCGCGGACGAGTACGTCACCGACTACAGCAAGTACCCGCAGCTGCTCAGTTACGCCCGCGCCCACTACGGCGCGAACGCCACCGCCAAGGACACCTACTACGGGTTCGTGAACTGGGCCGACGACCTGGTCCGGGCCGGCGGCAAGACCACCCGGATGTGGAACGACGGGATCAAGGCCGGGGACGGCACCGTCACCCCCCACGCGGACATCCTCGTCGAGTACTGGTACAGCTACGGGCTCACCCCGCAGCAACTGGCGGCGGCCGGGCACACGGTCGCCAACGAGTCCTGGACGCCCACCTATTACGTGCTCGGCGGCGCGAAGCCCGACACCAAGTGGATGTACGAGACCTGGACCCCGGACACGTTCGAAGGGGGCAACGTCCTCGCGGACGGAGCGAAGAACCCCGGCTCGCTGATCCACGTGTGGTGCGACAACCCGAACGCCGAGACGGAGACCCAGATCGCCTCCGGCATCATGTACCCGCTGCGCGGGCTCGCCCAGCAGACCTGGGGTTCCCCGAAGCCGGTGAGCACCTACGCCGCCTTCACCCCGATCGTGGCCGCGATCGGCCACAACCCCGCTTGGCCGGGCACCTCACAGCCGGGCAATCTCGCCCTGGGCCGCCCGACCACCGCCTCCAGCACCGAGACCGCCAACTTCCCCGCCCCGCTGGCGACGGACGGCGATCCGGGCACCCGGTGGTCCAGCGCGTACAGCGACCCGCAGTGGCTCCAGGTCGACCTCGGCTCCACGCAGGCCGTCAACCGGGTGGTGCTGCGCTGGGAGGCCGCCTACGGCAAGGCCTTCCAGATCCAGCTCTCCGACGACCAGACCACCTGGCGCACCCTGTACTCCACCACGACCGGCACGGGCGGGGTCCAGGACCTGACCGGCCTGTCCGGCTCCGGCCGCTACCTCCGCCTGTACGCCACCCAGCGCGGCACCACGTACGGCTACTCCCTGTACGAGTTCGAGGCGTACGGGGGCCAGTTGAGCGGGACCCGGACCCTCTCGGCCGCCGGGAAGGCGCTCGACGACCCGGCGAGTTCCAGCACCTCCGGAACCCAGCTGATCACCTGGACCCCGCACGGCGGCCCCAACCAGCAGTGGCGCCTGGCCCTCAACGCCGACGGCAGTTACACCATGACCAACGGCTCCTCCGGCCTCTGCGCGGACACGGCGGGCGGCTCGACCGCCTCCGGCGCGGCCGTGGTCCAGGCCACCTGCGGCACGAGCGACAGCCAGCGCTGGCTGCTGGCGCCCCTCGGCGCGGGCGAGTACTCGGTGACCAACAAGAAGAGTGCTCTGCTGCTGACCACGGCCTCCGGCTCGGACGGAGCCCTGGCCACCCAGCAGCCGAACAGCGGTTCTGCCTACCAGCGTTGGCAGATCAGCTGACGGCGGGCACGGCCGGCGGCGGCCCGCGGTCCGGACACCGGACTGCGGGCCGTCGCCCGTTCCCGCTCAACGCACGCCGCTCATCAGCGTCTTGACCTTGCTGCGGTACACGAAGATCGCGATGCCGCCGAGGAGGGCGAGAGCGCCCTGACTCGCGAACCAGGACTGGTCGTCGGTGGAGACGCCGAGCTGCTGGAGCAGGGCGACGACCGAGTCCCCGACGGTGACGGCGAGGAACCAGACGCCCATCATCTGGGAGGAGTACTTCGGCGGGGCGAGCTTGGTGGTGAGCGAGAGCCCGACCGGCGAGAGGGTCAGCTCGCCGACCGTCTGGATCAGGTACACGACCGCCAGCCACATCGGGGAGACCTTCACCCCGTCGACGGCGATCCCCTGGGCGACCATCATCACGGCGAACGAGACGCCGATCAGGATCAGCCCGATGGCGAACTTGGCCGGGGTGCCCGGCTCCTTGGCCCGCCGGCTCAGCGCCACCCAGGCCCATGCGAAGACGGGGGCGAGGGCCATGATGTAGAGCGGGTTGAACGCCTGGAACCAGCTGGCGGGGAACCCGAACCCGAAGAGGGTGCGCGAAGTGCTGTTCTGCGCGAACAGGTTGAGCGTGGAGCCGGTCTGGTCGTAGATCCCCCAGAAGAGGGCGGCTGCGACGAAGAACCAGACGTACGCCGACATCCGGGCCCGCGAGACCTTGTCGAGCTCCTTGTCCCGCTTCATGCGGAGCAGGTACCAGGACGGCAGGACGATGCAGAGGACGGTCAGGGGCAGCATGGCCCAGCTCAGGGTGAAGTGCCCGGACAGGCCGATCGATCCGTAGGCGACGACGGCAACGCCCAGCCAGAGAAGCGACTTGCGGATGACCGCGTTGCGTTCCGCCCGCGAGAGCGGGGTCGGGACCACGTCGCTCAGCTCCGACATGTGGCGGCCGCCCAGGGCGAAGAACGCGAGCCCGAAGGCCATGCCGACACCGGCCATGGCGAATCCGAGGTGCCAGCTGACGCTCTGGCCCACGGTGCCGATCGTCAGCGGCGCGATGAAGGCGCCCAGGTTGATCCCCATGTAGAAGATCGTGAATCCGCCGTCGCGGCGCGGGTCGTTCTTGTCCCGGTAGAGGTGACCGACCATGGTGGAGATATTGGCCTTCAGCAGGCCGGAGCCCACGGCGATGCACACCAGGCCGACGAAGAAGGAGACCTTGGCGGGCACGGCCAGCAGGAAGTGCCCGATCATGATGACGGTGCCGCCGATGGCGACGGTCTTGCGGGCACCCCAGGCGCGGTCGGCGAACCAGCCACCCGGCAGGGCGAGCAGGTACACCATGGCGTTGTAGAGGGAGTAGACCGCGGTGGCCATGGCCGCGTTCATGGCCAGCCCGCCGTGGGAGGCCGGGGCGACGAGGTAGAGCACGAGCAGCGCGCGCATGCCGTAGAAGCTGTAGCGCTCCCACATCTCGGTCATGAAGAGGTTGACCAGCCCGCGCGGGTGACCCATGAAGGTCTTCTCGGCGCGGGGGCCGGTGCGGGTGTCCGTGCTTCTGTGCTCGTCCTTCGTCAGGCTGGAGGCCATGTGGCTGGTCCTTGCTCACTCGGGCTGCGTCGCGCCGATCGGCGTGGGGCCGCGCCCGGGACGCCTCATCGCGCCCGGGGCCCGGCCCACAGGTCATTCGCTCCTTCAAGCCTGCCGACACCGGGCGCCCGCCGACAGAGGCCTTCGGGTGGCGCGCAGGGCAGAAGGTCACCGCCGGAAGTCACGGCCGGAAGTCACGTCCGCCGCTCCTACTCGGCGGCCGCGCCGCCGCAGTCCGGGTGGCCCCAGCGGGATCCGAGCTTGGAGATCTTCTCGCCGGCGGCGTACTGCTTGCCGCACGGGCAGGTGCCCGGGAACTTCGCCTTGATGGTGACGCTCCCCCGCGTCGCGGTGCCGGTACCGGCGCCCCGGGCCTTCGTGGCGCGGGCCGGTGCACTGCGGGCCGGAGCGCTGCGCGCCGGTGTGCTGCGGGCGGGCGCCGGGATCGGCATCGCCTCATGGCCCAGAGCGGTGCCGGCCGGCTCCTGACTCACCGCCGCGTCGCTGGCCGCCTGGTCGGCGATCGCGTTGAGGTGGTCGCCGTCCTCGCGGTGCGCGGGAACGTAGCGGAACTCCACGTCCCGGTCGGTCAGCAGCGCGTCGATGCTCTCGACGAGCTCCCGGTTGGCCACCGGCTTGCCCGCCGCGGTCTTCCAGCCGTTGCGCTTCCAGGCCGGAAGCCACTGGGTCACGGCCTTCATCGCGTACTGCGAGTCCATCCGCACCTGGACGGCCGTCCCCGGCGCCACCGCCTCCAGCAGCCGCTGCAGGGCGGTGAGTTCCCCCACGTTGTTGGTGGCCCGGCCGAGCGGCCCGGCCTCCCAGCGTTCGGGGTGGCCGTGCGTGTCGGCGATGACCCAGGCCCACGCGGCCGGCCCGGGATTTCCCTTGGCCGCCCCGTCACAGGCGGCGATGATGCGATCAGACATCCCCCGATCATGCCTCACCCCGGACCCTGCCCGTGCCCGGCCGCCTCCCGCGGGTGCGGCAGGAGACGGTCGAGGAAGGGCGGCAGCCACCAGTTGGCGCGCCCCATCAGGAACATCGCCGCCGGGACGAGCACCAGCCGCACCACCGTGGCGTCCAGGATCACACTGACTGCGAGTCCCAGCGCGAGCATCTTGACGACCACGGTGGGCGAGGCCGCGAAGGACAGGAAGACCGCCGTCATGATCAGCGCCGCGCTGGAGATGACCCGCCCGGTGGCGGCCAGGCCGGTGCCGACGGCGAGGGTGTTGTCCCGGGTGCGGTGCCAGGTCCCGGCGATGGCGGAGAGCAGGAAGATCTCGTAGTCCATCGAGAGGCCGAAGACGATCGCGAACATCATCATCGGTACGAAGGACTCGATGGGCACCGGCTCCGACAGCCCGATCAGGCTGCTCCCCCAGCCCCACTGGAACACCGCGACGAGGATCCCGTAGGACGCGGCGGTGGTGAAGAGGTTGAGGGCGACGGCCTTGAGCGGGATCACCACGCTGCGGAACACGACGGTCAGCAGCAGGAGCGCGGCTGCCAGGACGATGCCGATGATGAGCGGCAGCCGGTCCTTGACGGTGTCGCGGAAGTCGAGCTGCCCGGCGGTGGATCCGGTGAGGTAGCCCTCGGCTCCGGTGCCGCTCAGTGCCGTGGGCAGGGTGGTGCCGGTGAGCCGGGTGAACAGGCTTCCCGCGTCGGCGGTCTGCGGCCCGGCGGCCGGGGTGATCGTGGAGATGAGCAGCTTGCCGTCGGGGCTCGGGGCGAGGGGGGTGAACCTGGCCACCCCCGCCGTGTCCCGCAGGGCGGCGGTGACCTCGCCGCTGATCCTGTCCGCCGGAACGGTGGCGTGGTGGAGGTCGGTGACCAGGACGAAGGGACCGTTGGCCCCGGGACCGAAGCCGGGTCCCCGGCCCTCGGCTATCCAGTCGTACGCCTGCCGGGTGCTGCTGCCCGCCCGGTCGGCGCCGTCGTCCACGTGGCCCAGGCGCATGGAGAGCAGCGGTACGGCGCACAGGGCGAGCAGTAGCGTGCCCGCGGTCAGGAACTTCCACGGATGCCGGGCCACCAGGGCCGCGTAGCGGTGCCAGCGGTCCTGGCTGCCGGAGGTCTCGGCGACCGGGCGGCGCACGGTGAAGCGGTCGATGCGGCGCCCGACCAGGCCCAGGGCGGCCGGTACCAGGGTGAGCGCGGCCGCGCCCGTGATGGCGACGACGAGGGTGGCGGCCAGCCCCATGCGGCCGATGAAGCTCAGTCCGCAGGCGTAGAGGCTCAGCATGGCCACGGCGACGGTGACGGCCGCCACCACGACGGCGCGGCCGCTGGAGGCGGCGGTGCGGCCGGCCGCGTCGACCGGATCGTGCCCGTCGATGAGGTCCTGGCGGAAGCGGGTGGTGAGGAAGAGGGCGTAGTCGATGCCGACGCCGAGGCCGATCATGGTGGCGAGGGTGGGTGCGGCGGTGGCGAAGGTGACGGTGCCCGCGACGATGCCCACGACCCCGATGCCCACGCCGACGCTGATCAGGGCCGTGGCCAGGGGCAGCAGCGCGGCGGCGATGCTGCCGAACGCGAGGACGAGGATCAGCAGGGCCACGACCACGCCCACCGCTTCGCTGGCCTTGTCGTTGGCCGGCGGCCGCACGACCTGGTTCAGGTCCCCGCCGTACGCGACCTCGACCCCCGAGGCGCGGGCCGGGGCGGTGGCCGTGTCGAGCGTGTCCCGGTAGTCGTGTCCGAGCGTCTTGACCTGCCGGTCGAAGGACACGGTGGTGTAGGCGGTACGGCCGTCCGTGCTGGTCACGACCGGGGACGCGGCGGTGACGTGGGGCATCTTCGCCAGATCGGCCCGGCTCTCGTCGACGGCCTGGCGGTGTCCGGCAAGGGAGCCGGAGCCGACGTGGAAGACGACGCGCCCGCTGGGGTCGCCGACCCCGGGTGCGGAACCGGCCAGCAGGTCGGCGCCGGTACGGGACTGCGTGCTCGGGAGGGTGATCTGGTCGCTGTAGGTGGGGGCGGCCAGGTGGCGGCCGAATCCCGCGCCGGCCAGCAGCAGGAGCCACACCGCGATCACCCACACGGGATGGCGGGCACAGAAGGCTCCGAGGCGGCTCAGGCGGGAGGTCTGGGCATGGGCATGGGCCTCGGCCTCGGCCTCGGCCAGGGCCTTCGGTGCGGACGGCTGGGGGGAGTACACGACGCCTCCAAGAAAGTGTCAGGACTGACACGAGGCACCTTGGCAGAAAATGTCAGGACTGACAATTGGCGTGGGTGACAATTGACAGGAGTGACGTCATTGCTAGGCTGCGGCCATGACCCAAGATCCGCCGGACGCCGCATCGGAAGCCGAATCCGGAACAGCCGGGGAAGTCGAATCCGGACTGCGCGAGCGCAAGAAGGAGCGGACCCGCAAGCTGCTGCGCGAGGGGGCCGCCGCGCTCTTCGCCGAGCACGGCTTCGCGGGCACCACGGTCGCGGACATCGCCGCCTGCGCGAACGTCTCGGAGCGGACCTTCTTCCGCTACTTCGAGAGCAAAGAGGCCCTGCTCCTGCCCGACAGCCTCGACCTCTTCGCGTACATCGAGGCCGAGCTGGCCCGGCGCCCCCTGGAGGAGGCTCCGTTCGACGCGGTCTGCAACGCCGTGCTCTGCGCGGTCGCGCCGTTCGCGGCCTCCAGCCTCACCGCGCTGACCCACTCCATCGAGGGTGCCGAGCGAGCCGTGGCCGCCCAGCTCGTGCACATCTTCACGGAGTTCGACGACCGGCTCTCCCTCATCGTCCAGGACCGGCTCCCCGCCGGGACGCCCGACGCCGACCTCCGCGCCGCGGTGATCGCCGGCGCCGCACTGTCCGCCGTACGCGCCGTCCTGCGCACCCAGCGCCGGCGCCGCGCGAACGGCACCGTCACCGATTCCCCGCCGTCCCACCTCCTGCTGGAGGCCTTCGGGATGCTGAAGCAGATCGGATCCGCCCCGCAATGAAGCTCGCGATCAAGCCCCGGGCCAAGAACCCCGCCAAGGGCCCGGCGAACCCGCCGGTCAACTCGTCGAACGGCTCTCCGGTGAAGTCCACCGCGAAGTCCCGGCGCACCCGCGCACTCGTCACGGCGGGGATCGTCACCGCCCTCGCCTGCGCGGTCTTCGTCACCGACGCCGTGGCCGCGCACAGCGCGCAGGACCGGATAGCGCGGGCCGCGGGCTGCCGCCTGCGGGCGGGCGGTCCCGTCACCGCCGACCTGGGCGGCACCTTCGCCGGACTCCGCGCCCTGACGGGCGAGGTGGACTCCCTCCACCTGGAGGCTCAGGGGGTGCACCGCTCCGGCACCGAGATGAGAGTCGAGGCGGATCTGCGCGAGGTCACGCGCGACGGTGGCGTCGGGGGCGGCCGGGCCACCGCCACCATCCCCTACGGCGAGCTTCAGAAGCGTCTCGCCGCGTCCGGGCAGGCCCCCGGGGGAGCCTCCGGCCTGAAGGTGGGCGGGGACACGAAGGGGCTGACCTTCACCGGGACGGTGGGCGGCCTGGGCCTGCCCGTGACCGTCCACGCGGACACCAGCACCACGGAGAACAGCGTCACGATCACACCGACCACCGTCTCCGTCTTCGGCCGGGACATGCCGATCAGCAGCCTGAAGGGCCTGCCGGGCACCGGAGGCCTGACCGAACAGCTCGCTCCCCGGACCGTGAACATCGAAGACCTGCCCGAAGGGGTCCGCCTCACCGGCGCCCGGACGACGAGCGCGGGCCTCGGCCTGGACGTCACCGTCGCCCGGACCGCGGCCGCTCCCGACGGCTCGGGCGCGAGCGCCGACGGCGGCGACGGAGCGGGGACCGGGACACGTTGCCCCTCGGCGTAGCCCGTCAGGACCCGCCCGGCCCCTGCGGACGCGATGCGTACGAGGCCTTGAGCGCGCTCCAGCGCGCCGACTGCCCGGGCGTCAACGTGCCGCGCAGTTCTGCGAGTTTGAGAAGGTTCGCCTCGGCGCCCGCCATCAGGGTCTGGGCCTCCGCCCGGTAGTGGTCGTCGATCAGCGCGGCCAGCTCGGCGGAGTTCATCACGGAGTCGATCCGGGCAGCGATCTTGTTCATGTTCCGGTACGAGCCCTGGAGCCGGAACGGCGGTTCCGTACGGGTCGCGTCCGCCTGCGCCGCCGAGGCGATGTACGCGGCATTGACCGCGACGACCACGTCCCGGGCGGCCAACAGGTGCCGCAACACGGCCAGGATCCGGTCCAGTTCCGCCGGAGCGTACCCGTGTGTCAGGCGGTCCGCGGTGGCCGCCGGGTCCCCGGTCGCCAGCCGGATCAGCAGTTCGAGGTCGGCGCGGTCGCGTCCGGCGAGCGGGGCGAGCACCGGGTGGGAGGTGAGGGCGTTCTCCACGAAGCTGACCGCGAAGGCGGCCTCCTTGCCGGTCAGGACATCGCCGAGGTTCCACACGTCGGCCCGGTTGGCCAGCATCTCCGGGATCCGGAACCGCTCCCCCGACTCGGTGTACGGATTGCCCGCCATGCACACCGCGAACCGCTTGCCCCGCAGGTCATAGGTGCGCGGCTGCCCCTCCCAGACCCCCTCCATCCGCCGGGTGGCGTCACAGAGCGGAATGAACTTCTGCAAGAGCTCCGCCGAAACGTGCTGGATGTCGTCCAGGTAGAGGAGGGTGTTGCTGCCGGCCTCCAGCGCGAAGTTGATCTTCTCGACCTCCTGCCGGGCGGTCGCGTCCGGCGCCCGCGCCGGATCGAGCGAGGTCACCCCGTACCCGAGGGCCGGACCGCTCACCTTCACCAGGACCAGCCCGAGCCGGTCGGCCACGTACTCCATCAGCGTGGTCTTGCCGTACCCCGGCGGGGAAACCAGCAGCAACAGGCCGTTGCTGTCGGTCCGTCGACCCTCCCCCGTGGTGCCCAGCTGCTTGGCCAGGTTGTCGCCGATCAGCGGGAGGTACACCTCGTCGACGAGGCGGCCACGGACGAAGGAGGAGAGCACCTTCGACCGGTGGTCCTCCAGCCGCAGCCGGCCCCGCTCCCCGGCGACCAGGGCCGCGCGACGGCGCTGGTAGTCGCGGAACTCCGTTGCCTCTGCGGCCAGTTCCCCCGCCTTGGCCAGCAGGTCGTCGATGCGCACGGTGAGCGTGCGACCGCCGATCCGGGGGTGCCGCCCGAGGAGGCCGTCGACCGTCGCGGTCAGCGGCGCGTCCACGTCGTAGCGGGGCAACCCGGGGCAGAGTTCGACGGCCACCGCCTCCGCGAGGTCCCCCGGGGTGACCCGCTCCCCGGCTGCTTCCGTGTACGCGCCGAGCCAGGCCTCCACCGCCTGGCGGCGGTCGGCGAGTTCACCGAGCGCCGCGACGCCCTCGTCGTACACCGAAGTGCCCACCGAGCGGCGGAACTTGTCCAGCAGGGTACGGACTCCCGCGCTCGTGACGAAGCCCTCGCTCCCGGCGGCCGGGTCGCGGGACAGCTCGTCGAAGAGGTAGGCCGCCACCCCGGCTGCCTCCAACCCGCCGATGGCCGCCGCGAGTTCGCCGCGCAGCTCGGCGATCGCCGGAACCGGCCCCGCGAAGGTGTCCCGGGCCCGCGCGAGCAGGACCGCCCGGCTCGTCCACCGGATACGGTCCCGCTCGCTCGCCCGGTGCGCCCAGAACAGCTGTGCTCGCGCCCGGACCCCGGACGGGTGGCGCAGCAGCCCGGCGCTCGCGTGCAGGCCGAGCACCGCGTTCAGGATCAGCACGGCGTCGTGGTCGTGGACCCCGCGCTCGTACCCCTCGTCGTACGCGGCTTCGGCGGCCCCCCGCACCAGCGCGGGCAGGTCCGCCCCGGCCAGCGCGTCCGCTCCCCGCTCGGTCAGCAGGCGCACCGCCAGGTACTCGGACCGGTAGACCTCGGCGCTCTCCGAGGGCAGCGACCGCTCCCAGTAGGCGCGGGTGGCGACGAACTCCGGGTCGGTGACCGGTGACCGGTAGTCGGTCCCGGTGAGCGCGAAGGCCAGGCCCTCGCCCTGCGGGACCAGGGTCAGGTCGAAGGGCTGGGTGTTGACGGCGAAGCGGTGGCGACCGAGGCGCAGGGTCCGGCCGCCGTCAATATAGAGCTCGATGCGGTCGCGCAGGGACCGCGCGGCCTCCTGACGGGCCGCCGCGATGCGGCCGTCGAGCTCCTCGGCCCGGGTCTGCTCGCCGAGTTCACGCAGTTCGGCGGCGGTGCGCCGGATCTTGGCGACCATCGGGTCGGAGGCGAAGAACGTGCTGACGGCGTCGGCGTCCGAGAGGCCGGCGACCCGCCGGGTGACGGTTTCCAGCACCCGTGCGGCCGAGTCGGCGAGCCGTTCGGCGCGGCGGGCGCGGGCGTCCTGGAGGGTCTGTTTGCGGGCAGAGAAGGCTTCGTACACCTCGGAGCGCCGGTCGGCCAGCCTGGCGAGGAACTCGTCGGTCTCCGCGAACCGCGATTCGAGGTTCTCCAGGCTCAGCAGCAGCCGGGACAGCTGCTCGTCGCAGGCCTCGGGGCTCTGGGCGGCGGCGAGCGCGCCCGTGACGGCCTGCCCCAGGAGGGCGAACTCCGCGGCGAACTCGGCCCGCCCCTCCTTGCCCGCCAGTTCGCGGCGGCGGGCGTCGAGGACGGCCCGCGCCCGGTTGACCTCGCCGAGCACCTCGGCGATGCGCTCCAGGATGGACGTGCGGACGGTGGTGTCGCCGATGTCCAGACCGGCGATGACCTCCGTGACGGTGCCCAGGCTCTCGCTCTGCGCGTCGAGCCGGCCGGTGAGCCGGACCGCCTCGGCGCTGGTGGTGATCTCCCCCGCATCCGCGGTGAGTTGACCGATGTCCGTGTGGTGCGCGGCGAAGGCGTCCTCGCGCGCGAGGAAGGCCACGGCGCGCCGGGCGAAGGCGTCGACATCGCCTTCGATGTCGGCGGCCAACGCGTCCACGGCTTCCGTGTCGGCGTACCGCCGTTCCTTCAGGGTGAGCAAGTGCCCGTGCGCGCGGCGCAGTTCGGTGAGCCGCTCCACCCAGTCGCCGGTGGTGCGGGGGGCCTCGCCGCGGGCCCTGCGGACCAGCGAGGCGATCCGCGCCGCCGCTTCGCCGAGTGCGTCGGCGGCCTGGCGGGTCAGGGTCAGCACCGTCTCGAACTCGGCGAGGACCTGCTCGGCGGTGGCCCGGACCTCGTCGAGCGGGGAGCGCAGATCGCCGAGTTCGGGGTCGTCCAGCCAGTGGTGCTGGTCGCCGGCCCGGACGCAGGCGGCGACGAGGCTCTCGTACACGCCGGTGGTCGGCGTGGTCCCGGCGGCGGCGCCCGCGATGGAGAGGCAGTCGGAGATGCCGCGTACGAGGTCGGCGTTGCCGACGCGGGCCGCGGCTCCGGAGCCGGCGGGGCGCGAGGCCGCGTACGTGTCGGAGACGAACGGGGAGCTCCAGCGCTGCACCGGGTGGACGCGGGCGGGCTCCTCCCCGTCGGCGCGCAGGACGAGCAGGGTGCCGTCCTCGAAGAGGGCGTGGCCGTGGCAGGTGAGCGGGGTGGCGACCTCCTTGCGGATCACGTTGTACGGGAGGAGCAGGCCGCGGCCGCCGCCCCGGGGCTGGAACACGTACAGCAGGTCCTCGCCGTTGGGCGAGCGTACGGTCCGCTCGAACCGGAGGGGGGCGAGGAGGGCGGTGTCGATGTCGAAGGTCTTGGCGGCGCCGCTGGCTCCGGTGGCGAGGTGGTATCCGCCGGGGAAGACGATCCCCTGGTCCTCGGGGAGCCGGCGCGCGGCCTGCCCGATGGCGTCGAGACGGACGACCTCGCGGGTGAGGGTGTCGAAGACGAGGTGACGGTCCGTCTCCTCCTTGTACGGGCGCACCCGCAGCAGGATCAGCGGCCCGACCCGGGCGTACGCGATGTCCGCGTCGGCGAGCGACTGGAGCGGTTCGTCGACCGGTTCGGTGTGGATCCCCGCCGCGGTCTCGGTGTCGTCCTCGGTCTTGAGGGTCAGAGCGCCGCCGACGGTGGAGACGTAGACCTCCGCGCCGATGGAGACGTGCGGGTGGCGGCCCAGGACGTGGTCGGCGCGGGTGGTGGCGGTCCACTCGAAGTCGTGGTCGTGGGAGGGCGGATAGGCGTGGTCGCGCTCGCCGCGGGCGTCGAGGAAGGTGGCGCCGCCGTCGGGGTCCAGGGCCCAGCGCAGGACGCGGATGTCCTCGGCGGTGTCGCCGGTGCGGAAGACGGCGAGGAGCCTGCCGTCCAGGCAGCGGAGCCGCAGGAGGCGGGCCTGGTGGTAGTAGCGGTGGAGGGCGGCGAACTCCCGCAGGAAGTCCGGGTCGTCGAGGAGGCCGGGGACGGCGTCCTCGGGGAGCCTGTTCAGTTCCCGGTCGTGGAGGGCGAAGACCTCCGAGACTGCGGACACCGCGGACACCGCGGCCTCCCCCTTCAGGGCGGAGGAGGCGTGGTAACCGAAGAGGAGGGTGTCGCCGACGGCCACGATGTCGCGGGGCGCACAGGGGAGTTCGGTGCGCAGGCGACCGGTGCTTTCGAGCGCGAGGCCGGAGGATCCGAACTCCGCGACCCGGCGGGCGTTGAGCGCCTCGGCGCGCCGCGCCAGCGCGCCCCCCGGGGCGGCGAGCCGGTCGCGCCGCACCTCGGAGGTGCCCGCGGCCCCGGGGGGCGTGGGGGTC
>NZ_JBHYVM010000004.1:82577-140324 GCF_042750105.1 Streptomyces sp. NPDC059443
CGGGCGGGGTGCGCCGGCGGGGCGCGCCCGCCTCGCGACCGCCCCCCGCGCGGGGGGGTGTGCCCCCCCCGCCCCGCCCCCCCCCCTCCGGGGCGGGGGCGCCCCCCCGGTCGCGCAGCACCTCGTAGGTGCCCGCGTCCAGGGGGGACGTGCTGGTCATGTGCGACTCCTGCGGGGGCGCTGCGCCGGCGGGTCGGGGGCCGGCCGGTCCCGGTGGGGCCCGGCCGGCCCGGAGGCAGGTGGGTCAGTTGGGTCAGGATCTGGTCGAGCCGTTGAGGGCGGAGGGGGCCGTGGCGGCGCCGGGGGACGCGGGGGTAGTCGCGCCTCCTGCCTGGGCGAGCTTCGCCAGCAGCGCCGAGACCGTCAGGTTCTGCATGTCCGCCGTGGAGAGCGAGCCGAGTACGCGAGTGAGGTCCTCGGTGAAATCGTGGGTGCCGTCCAGCCACGATCCGGCGAGGCTCCGCGCGGTGTCGGAGTGCTGGACGAATCCGTCGATGCTCTTGCCGAACGAGATGGAGGAGACCAGGCGGTCGAAGAAGACCGAGTCCCCGCCCACGATGCTGATCTCGGCCTTCTCCAGCCCCGCCGCGACCACCATGGCCTGCGCCTCCGCGAGCCCCCGCTGCATTTCGAGGCCGGCCAGCCGGATCTCCTTCTCCGCGGCCAGTCGCAGCCGGTACTCCTCGTGACCGCGCGAGGCCTCGTCCAGCGCGGCCATCGCGGCCGCCTTCTCGGTCAGACCCTGCGCCTCCGCCTTCAGCTTCTCGCCGATCGAGAGGGCCTCCGCGAGCGCCCTGACGCGGATGCCCTCGGCCTCCGCCTTCAGCCGCGCCTCCGTCGCCTGGGCCTCGGCCCGGCCGGACTTCTCGATGGCGTCGGCCTCCTTCTCCCGTACCTGTACGGCCGCCAGCCCCTCGGCGGCGGACTCGGCCTGCACTCCCTCCGCCAGCCGCAGCTTGGCCCGCGCGTCGAGATCGGCGGACTTCAGCCGGGCCTCGGCGAGGGTCAGCTGCTCCGCCGCCCGGTGGACGGCCGCGGACTCGGCCGCCTCGGCCGCCTTGATGTCCTTGACCAGCCGCTCCTGCGCCTCCGCCTCGGCCGCGATGACCACGGCCTGCCGGGTCCGCTCGGCCTCCTCGACCATCCGGAGCTTCTTGATCGACTCCTCCTGCTCGGCGACCGTGCGGTCCACCGCGATCCGCTCCCGCACCACCTCGGCGACCTCGCGGCGCTCCGCCTCCACCTCCTTGTCCTTGGCGATGGAGGAGAGCGCGGTCTCCCGCTCTCGCGCGATGACTTCGAGCATGCGGTCCTTCTCGATCCGCTCGTTCTCGACGGCGATGACGCGCTCGCGGTTCTTCTGCGCGACCGTGATCTCGCGCGCCTGGTTCTCGCGCTGCACCCCGAGGTGCTCCTCGGTCCGCAGGAACGCGCCCTGGGCGCCCAGGCGTTCCTCCTCCTGGACCTTGGCCGTGGCGGCCTCCTCGCGGGCCCGCAGCGTCTCGACCTCCCGGCGCTGCTTGATCTCGGCCTCCGCCTGGCGCCGTTCGAGTTCCAGGATGGTCTCGCGGGCGTCGACGTTCTGCCGGGTGATCTCCTTCTCCTCCGTGCGCTGGAACTCGTTCGTCCGCACGTGCTCGATGGTCGTCAGCTCGGTGATCTTCCGAATGCCCTGCGCGTCAAGGATGTTGGCGGCGTCCAGCTGGGTCATCGGGGTCTGTTCGAGGAAGTCGATGGCCGCGTCGTCGAGGTGGTAGCCGTTCAGGTCCGTTCCGATGACGGAGATGATCCGGTCGCGGAACTCCTCGCGCTTGGTGTAGAGATCGACGAAGTCGAGCTGCTTGCCCACGGTCTTCAGCGCCTCGGAGAACTTCGCGGCGAAGAAGTCCTGGATGGCGACCTTGTCGCTGGCGGTCGCCGTTCCGATGGACTGGGCGACCTTGATGACGTCCTCGACGGTCTTGTTGACGCGGACGAAGAAGCTGATGTGGATGTCGGCCCGGATGTTGTCCTGGCAGATCAGCCCCTCCCGCCCGGTCCGGCGGATCTCGATCGTCTTCACCGAGATGTCCATGTACTCGGCCTTGTGCAGCACCGGCAGGACGACGGCCCCGGTGAAGGTGACGTCGACCCGCTTCGTCTTGGAGATGATCAGGGCCCGGCCCTGCTCCACCTTGCGGAACAGCCTGCTGACCACCAGCAGCAGCACGAGGGCGAGGAGCAGGACAACGGCGACGAGTACGCCGATGCCCAGGGAGATGGCATCCATGGTGACGTCCTTGCGATGAAGGTGCGATGAGGTTCGTTGGGTTCGGCGAGGGCGGCTCGGAGCTCGGGGAGTCCGGCGAGTCCGGCCCGGAGCTCGGGGGCTCAGCCGGCGGTACGGGGATCGAGCGCCGGGTCGTAGGGCGCGACCCAGAAGAACTCGCCCTCCTCGTCGTACGCGTACAGCAGCGCCGTGCTCCCGGAGCCGAGCACGTCCCGTCCCTGCTGGCGGACCTGCACCACGGCGGTGGACCCGTCCTCCGCCGCGACCTCGGCCTGGCCGAACCGCCCGGAGACCGATCCGGTACGGATCGTGCAGGTCAGCCCGATGAAGTCGAGCCGGGACGGCGGCGGGTGGTCGGGGAAGAGCGCGCGCAGGCGGCGTACCAGCAGCCGGGTCACACCCCAGGCGAGCAGCAGGGCGGCGGCGAGCACCCCGAGATCCAGGGCGGTCCGCGCGACTCCGGCGACGCCGGAGCGGCGGACGAGCACGGATCCGGTGAAGCTGATGAACCACGCGATCGTGATCAGCAGCGAGGCCACGACCGTGACGGGCACCCCGCCGATGCCCTGCGCGTCGTTACGGGCGCCCTTGCCGGATCCGGCGTGCCCGTGCCCGCCCCCGTGCAGGTGTACGTGCCCGTGCCCGTGGAAGCCGCCGTGGTCGGCCGCGCCGAGCAGGACGAGGAGCCAGAAGGCGACGACCACGATCAGCGCGGCGGTGAACAACGCGGCCGGGAAGCCGAGCGCGGCATCACGGAACTCGTCCACCTTGCGTCCCCTCCCCCGTCCCCGGCCTGGTGCGGCCCGGGATCCCCCTCGGCCATGGTGACAAGCACCGGGGCGCCGCACATTGCCGGAGACCGGCAGTCTTCAGGGGTTCTGCCTGCCGGATGCCACCCGGGATCCGGCGCCGCCCGACCCGATGAGGAGGCTGCGGATCGCCCAGCCCACCGCGAAGGCGCACAGCGCGGCAAGCGGCACGGCGGTGAGGGCGACCATCGACCACTTCTCCGCGTAATGCATGGCCTTGTTGGGCGTGTTGGCGAAGGAGGTCATCGGGCCCCACGTGTAGTAGCCCCACACCATGATCAACTGGGAGACCACCGCCCGTGCCACGGCGTGCAGGGCGGTGGGGGCGGTGGCCGCCACGAGGAACACAATGACGATGTAGGGCACGTAGCCGGAAGCGAAGCGGCTCGCGACGGTGACCGTCAGCCCGTCGCCGTCCCCGGCCACCGCGATGTAGGCCGACAGCGCTCCGGCGGCCAAGGCCACCGCCACGGTCGCCGCCGTGCGGCGCGGGGCCTTCGACGTGGTCTGCCGGTTCTCCATGCCCATCTCCTCTCGCCCCGTGCCGTGTCGTCTCGTCATCGCAGGCGTGTCAGCTTCGCGCCGAGGGAGGGGCCGGACAGGTCCGTCCGCAGTGCCACGGGGATCTTCTGCGCGCCGGGCCCGGTGCCGATGGTGAGCTCTCCGATCTCCGTACCCGCCTTCGCCCCGTGCGGGATGTCCTTCTCACCGGCGGCGAGGGTCAGACCGACCTTCTGCCCCGGCACGGCCACGGCGGCCGCGTCCTTGGTGGCCACCACCGGGGTACGGGTCCCGAGCCCGTCGTCCACGTAGCCGACGACCTGACCCTTCTTGACCGCATCGGCCGATGTCAGCGCCTCGCGGACGGCCTCGATGACCTTCCTGCTGTTGTCCTTGACGAGGACCAGGCTGTTGGCGCCGTTGGGATCGGCCCCGGTGACGTGCTGGTCGAGCATGGTGCCGAGGATCATCGGGGTCTTGTCGCCCACGGTCTTGTAGGCCGCCCACATCAGCGTTCCGCCGGCCGCCGAACTGGAGCCGGTCTTGATGCCCTTGATGCTGAGCCCGGACAGCAGCAGGTTGCCGTTGTTGTTGATCAGCTGCGTCGGAAGGCCGGAGATCGAGGCGCTGGGCAGCATCACGATCGCGCGGAACGCGTCGATCTGCATGACCGCCTCGGCCAGCTTCAGCTGGTCGACGGCGGTGCTCACCGTCTTGGCGTCGAGCCCGCTCGGGTCCGTGTAGGTGGTGGAGTCCATGCCGAGCGCCTTGGCCTCGGCGTTCATCTTCTCCACGAACGCGGCCTCGTCGGCGCTGCCGGTGTCCCAACGGGCGAGCAGCCGGGCGATGTTGTTGCCCGAGGGGATCATCAGCATCTTCAGCATGTCCTGCTGGCTGAACCGCGTGCCGGTCGTCAGGTTCTCGATGCGCGACTCGCTGTCCGACGTGCCGTCCGCGACCGCCTTGTCGTCGACCGCGATCGACGGGCCGGCCTCGTCCTTCTTCAGCGGGTGGTTCTTGAGGATCACGTAGGCCGTCATCACCTTGGCCACGCTGGCCGTCGGCACGGGCTTCTGCTCCCCGAACGTCCCCACGTCGCCCGCGCCCGCCACCCGTACGGCGGCCTGCCCCTTCTCGGGCCAGGGCACGTCGAAACGGCCGTCGAGGGTGACGGACGCCGCGGCGTCCCCGCTGACCAGTGCCGCCGCGGGCACCGGGCGCAGCGCCTGTACGACGGCGAGCACGGCGGCCAGCAGCAGGAGCAGCGGCACCCAGATCCGGACCCGGCGCGCGGCGGTCCGGGCCGGAGTCTCGGGCGGCGGCGGGGTGTTGGTGAGCTGCGCGAGAAGGTCGAGCGGCGGCATGGCCTGCGGCCCGGGAACGGGGACAGGATCCGACCCGGCTCCCGGTACGGCGGCCCAGGAGGGGGCGGGCGCGGGGGTTGGATCCGGCGCGGCTCCCGGTGCAGCGGCCCAGGAGGGGACAGGCGCGGCTGCGGGCACGGGCACAGCCAGGGGCAGGGCCGGCCCCTCGTCCAGCGCCTTGAGCGCGACGAAGGTACTCGTCCGCTCCGCGTCCGACTCCGGCACGACCTCCGAACCCGCCGCCCGGGCGGTCTCCGGGGCGGGATCCGCGACCGGCTCCGACGCCGAGGCCGGCGAAGGTTCCGACGGCGGCTTCGAGTCCGACTCCAAGTCCGCCTCCGGCTCCGCAGTGCTCTCGGTGTCGGGCCCCGACGCGGGCTCCAGGTCCGGCACCGGGCCGGACTCCGACCCAGGATCAGCGACCGGCTCCGACACCGTGGCCGACGACGACTCCGACGGCGTCGTCGAGTCCGAGACCGGCTCCGGCTCCGGCTCCGGCCCCGGCCCCGGCCCCGGCCCCGGCCCCGGCTCCGGAGCGTTCTCGGAGTCGGGCCCCGATGCCAGCTCCGCCCCGGGTTCGGGGACGACGTGCTCCAGGTCGGGCTCCGCGGTGGTCACCTCGTCCGAATCCGGGACGGCCCCTGCGGCGGGCGCCTCGGCGGACGCTTCCGGGGCGGGCTCCGGGGATGTCCTCGGCCCGGGTAGGTCGGGCGTACCGGCCGCGACGGTCGGCTCGGCGGGCGCGGCCGGGCCCCCGTCCAACACTGACGCCGTCACCGTCGTCGCCGCCGCGTCGGGCTTCTCGCCCTTCACCGGTACCGCCGTCATGCCGTACACCGCCTTGCTCGTGCCGTTCTCGATCAGCGGCCAGTCTCCGTAGCCCATGTGCGCGAGCAATGCGCACAGGATGACCATTTCGTCACGATCGGGCGGGTTCACGCCCGTCATCAAACGATCACCTGGCCATCACATCCCCATCATCCGGAGACCGAAGAATCGCTTCTCCCCCGCGCGAGGCCCTTCAGGAAGCCGGATACCGTTCATGAACCACAGGAAACCCGCCCCCTCGAATCCGGGCAGGCGACGCCTGCTGACCAGGGGCGGAGCACTGCTCTTCGTCGCGACCGCCGGCACCCTGCTGGCCGCCAGGCCCGACAGGGCCGACGGGCCAGGCCGGCCCGGCGATGACCGCGCTCCCTCCGGGGATCCCCTGGCCTCGTCCACCGCCTCCACGGCCTCCGGCTGGATGCCCGGGGTGATCAGAAAGCCGCTGGAGCGGAACTTCGTCGTCGGCGAGCGCGACGCGCAACGCGGGCTCGTCCTCCACGTCCAGGAGGGCGAGGGCTCCCTGCACGAGCGGTTCAGCACCCCCGGGATCAAGGCCTCCTCCCACTTCTGGGTCTCGCAGAGCGGCGAGACGGAGCAGTACGTCTCCGTGCTCGACCGCGCCTGGGCCCAGGTGGACGGAAACGGCTCCTGGGCCTCGGTCGAGACCTCCGGCTTCACCACCCGGGCGCTGACCGAAGCCCAGGTGGACGCCGTCTCCCGCATCTACGTGTGGGGCGCGGGCGCGCACGGCTGGCCGCTCTCGATCAGCGACAGCCCGCACCGGCCCGGCCTGGGCACACACGCCATGGGCGGCACCGCTTGGGGCGGCCACGCCTGCCCCGGCACCCTCCGGGCCGACCAGCGCACCGAGATAATCCGCCGGGCACAACAACACCTCCCGGCCACCTGACCGTACCCACTCCGCGATGGAGGACCGGGATGGGCGCGGCGCGGGGTCAGGGCTGGGGGTGGAGGGCCAGGAGGGCGGAGCGGTGGGAGATCCAGCCCAGGAGGTGGCGGCCCTCCTCGTCCAGGACCGCGAGTCCTTCGCTCTCGCTCGCCGCGAGCAGGGGGAGGGCTTCCTCCAGGGACTGGCCGGCGAGCAGGTTCGGCGGGTGGTCCCGTACCGACTGGATGGAGTGCTCCCCGGGCGTGCCCTTGCGCAGGGCTTCGGCGAGGGACCGGGCGGCTACCGAGCCCTGGTAGTGGCCGTGGGCGTCGATGACGGGGAGGCGGGCCGCGCCCGCCGCGATCATTGCCGTGGCGGCCTCGCGCAGGCCGGTGTCGGGGGTCAGCGGGGCCGGCGGCGGGCCCATCGCCGCGCGTACCTCGATCGCGGCGGGGCCGGTCAGGTCGAGATCGACCCCGCGGCGGCGAAGTTTGGCCGTGTAGACCGTATCGCGGCTGAGCGCGTGGCTGACTCCGGTGGCGACCGCGATGGCGGCCATCAGCGGCAGGATGATCCCGTACTCGCCGGTCAGCTCGAAGATGATGATGACGGCGGTGATCGGGGCGCGGGCCGACCCCGCGAAGACCGCGCCCATGCCGATGACCGCGTAGGTCATGGCCGAGCCGGTCACTCCGGGCGCGAGGTGGTCCATCGTCTGCCCGAAGGAGCTGCCGAGCATCGCCCCGACGAACAGGCTGGGCGCGAACACGCCGCCCGAGCCGCCGATTCCGATGGTGACGCTGCACGCGATGATCTTGCCGACGAGCAGCACCAGCAGGAATCCGACGGCGTACCCGCCCACCGCGGCCTTGCCGAGGACCGGGTAGCCGACCCCGTACATCTCGGGCAGCGCGAGCAGGATGGCGCCGAGCAGGAGGCCCCCGGCCGCCGGGCGGAGCCATTCGGGGCCGCGCCACACGGCGTCGCAGACGTCCTCCACCCAATACAGGACCTTGGTGAAGAGCACCCCGACGGCTCCGGCCACCGCGCCGAGCAGTACGTACAGGGCGTACGCGGTCACGTGGTCCACGCCCACCGGGGCCAGGTCCAGGAACCGCTCGTCCCCGAGCGCCGCGCGGCCGATCACGCTGGCGGTGACGGCGGAGACGGCCACCATGCCGAAGCCGCGGGCCGTGAAGTCGCGCAGGATCAGTTCCATGGCGAAGAACACGCCGGCCAGGGGTGCGTTGAAGGTGGCCGCGATGCCTCCGGCCGCTCCGCAGGCGACCAGCAGCCGCATCCGCTCCTCGTCCATGCGCAGGACCGCTCCGGCGGTGGATCCGAGGGCGGAGCCGATCTGCACGATGGGGCCCTCGCGGCCGACCGAGCCTCCGCCGCCGATGCACAGGGCGGACGCGATCGACTTCACCACGGCGACCCGGGGCGGGATCCGGCCGCCCTGGCGGGCGACGGCGTACATGACCTCGGGTACGCCGTGGCCGCGCGCTTCCTTGGCGTAGCGGTAGACGAGGGGTCCGTAGACCGCGCCCGCGACCACGGGTGCGAGCAGGACGAAGTACGGTCCGAGCCAGGGGACGTACGGGTTGGCGGCGTGGCCCGCCGAGGAGTAGTCGTCGTGCCCGGACAGCACCTTGGTGACGCCCTCGATCAGCCATCGGAAGCCCACCGCGCCCAGTCCCGCCCCGGCGCCCACCAGCACCGCGGCCAGCAGCAGACCGGTCTGGCTGCGGCGCAGTGCGGCCCATGCCCCCTCTGCGGCCAACGGTCTCATCTCCACTCCTTTGGAGCCGGTGTCTTCCCGATCGCGCGGCCCGGCCCCCTGACCGCGATCCCCCGGACCACCCCATCCAAGGGTCCGTGTCCGGCCCCGCCCCGGAGGCGGGCCGGGGGGTACACCCGCACGGCCCAGCGGACGCCGGGGGGGCTCGTGGGTGGTTGGGGGTCGCTGGGGATGGTTGCGGGGGCCGCTCGGGTGGTAGGACCGGCGGGAGCAGACGCAGCGGACGAACAGGGGAACCCGATGGCCGTCGAAGCCAGTCCCGAACACCGCCCTCCGGCCCCGCTCGGGCCCGCGGTTCCCGAGCTGGATCCCGCCGTGGTGGAGCGGTGGCGCGCGGGTGGGGGCGAACTGGTCGAGCTGCTGGCCCAGGTGTGCGGGCAGCTCGGCGGCGTCGGCGCGTTCCGCCTCGGGGACGGGACCGGGGGCGGAGCCGGGGAGCGGCCGACCGTGCTGGTCACCGCGCCGCAGGCCATCCAGCACGTGCTGGCCCTGCGTCCGCAGCGGTACGTCAAGCGCTCGCACCGCGCCCGCCTGCTGATCGGCGACGGTGTGCTCGCCGCGACCGGCGAGGCCTGGCAGCGGCAGCGGCGGCTCCTGCAGTCCCAGTTCACAGGGACCGGGATGCGCCGCTACGAGCAGCGGATCGCCGAGGCCGCGCGGACCACGGCCGGGCGCTGGGCCGCGTACGCCCGTAGCGGTGAAGTCCTGGACGTCGGCGAGGAGATACGGCGCTTCGCCCTCGACACCATCTGGCGTTCCCTGACCGGGCACCCCCTGGACGAGGACACCGAGCGCGAGCTGGCCGCCGTCGCGGCCGTGGTGGCCGCCCTGCCGACGCTGCCCGCCGGTTCCGAGGGCGGAGGGGAGGCCGGCGCGGGCGACGCCGTCGCCGCCGATCTGGCCAGGATCGACGCCGTCGCCGAGCAGGCCATCGCCGCCGCTCGCCGCGGCCCCGCCGGGCCCGACGGGCCGGGGCTGCTGCATCTGCTGGTCGGGGCCGCCGCCGAGCGGCCCGAGTACACCGACCGGCTGATCCGCGACGAGCTGGTCACCCTGCTGGTGGCCGGTCACGAAACCACCGCCACCACCCTGACCTGGCTGTACCTGCTGCTGGACCGTCATCCGGAGGCCCGCGACCAGGCCCTCGCGGCGGGCGGCGAGGGTTCGCCGGAGCGCCGGGAGGCCGTTCAGGCGCTGGTCAGCGAGACGCTGCGGCTGTACCCGTCCGCCTGGATCCTGCCCCGGCACGCCGTCGAGGACGACACCCTGGCGGGCTACGCCGTCGAGGCGGGCACCGATGTGGTCGTCTGCCCCTACCTCGCCCACCGCGACCCCGGGCTGTGGCCGGACCCCGAGCGCTTCGACCCGCGGCGGTTCACCACTCCGGGGGGCCGGCCGGCCGTGGCGGGCGGGTACGTGCCCTTCGGCATCGGGCCGCGCGCGTGCCTCGGCCTCCAGTTCGCCCTGCGCGAGTCGACCGTGCTGCTCGAACACCTGCTGCCCGCGTACACCCCGGCCTTCCGCTCCGTCCCGGAGAAGGCCGCGTACAGCATCACCGTCCGCCCCGACGGTCCGACCCCGGCCACGCTGACGGCCGTGTGACCGGCGTACCCGCTACTCGGTGGTGAGGCGGGTGCTGAGCCACTCCAGGGACGGCGGGATCTCGCGGTTCCACGTCTTGAAGTTGTGCCCGCCGTGGTCGAGGGTGATCGAGGAGACCCGGGCGGGGGCCTTCACCTTCTCGATGAACTTCTGGGTCGGCCGGTAGTTCGACTCCCCCTGGAGCGAGGTGGTGACGAGGAAGGAGGTCTTGCCCTGGGGCAGGTGGTCCAGAGCCCACAGCAGGTCGGACCGCTTCTCCTCGGCGGCGTTCCCGTGGAAGAGGTCACCGGAGTCCCCGTCCACCTCCGGCGCGTAGTCCGCGGAAAGGCCCACGCCCGCCGAGTAGGCCTCCGGGTGCTCCAGCGCGACCTTGAGCGCGCAGTAGCCTCCGGTGGAGTCGCCCATGACACCCAGGCTCCGGGGCGAGGAGCCGATCCGGTAGGCGCCGGTGAGGGCCTTGGGGAGGTCCTTCCCGAAGAAGGTCTCGGTCTGCGGTCCGCCCTTGATGTCGATGCACTGGGTATTGCGCGGCGGGGCCACGGTGGGCCGCATCAGCACCAGGATCATCGGGTTCATCTTCTTCTGCTTCGCCAGGCTCCACGCGGTCTTCGGGTACCGCAGACCGTGGATCAGGTTCTCCGCGGTGCCGGGGAAGCCGGTCATGACGACCGTCGCGGGGAAGACCCGCTTCTCGTTCCCCTTCTGGAAGTACTCGGGCGGCAGGTAGACGTAGGCCGGGGTGGCGATCTGGGACCGCTCCCCCTGGATCATGATCTTCTCGATCTCGCCGCCCACGTGCTTGTTCGAGCCGCCGGGCACGTCCGGCTTCTGCCGGTCGATCACCTTCACGGCGGAGGTCCCGCCGGCGTCCTGGCTGACGGCGGCCGGCTTCTCCCGTCCGGCCAGCTCCGCCCATGATCCGTAGATCAGGAAGCTCCTGTTCGCCGCGAGGCCGATGGACGACAGGGTGAGCACCTGTACGACGAGGACCAGGCCGATCCGGCCCAGGACCTGGCGCCATCCCTGCCGCGCCAGGCGCGGCCACAGCCATACGACTGCCCCGAACATCAACGCCGTGATGATGAGGGTCGTGAAGAAGAGCGAATTGCTTGTCAGAGTCACAACGATCCAGATGGTCCCGAGCGCCGTTCCGTTCCCGGGCGCAGCCTCCTATGATCACACCTCCCGGTCCGGATGCCGGAACCCCTGGATCCCGTAGGCTCGTCGGATGGCTAAGTACTTCGACGTACACCCCGATAACCCCCAGCCCCGGACCATCGGCAGCATCGCCGACAGCATCCGCTCCGGCGGGCTCGTCGCCTATCCGACGGACTCCTGCTACGCGCTGGGCTGCAAGATGGGCAACCGTGAAGGCGTCGACCGGATCCGGTCCATCCGGCAGCTCGACGACCGCCACCACTTCACCCTGGTGTGCGAGAACTTCGCGCAGCTCGGCCAGTTCGTGATCATCGACAACGACGTCTTCCGCGCGATCAAGGCGTCCACCCCCGGCAGCTACACCTTCATCCTCCCGGCGACCAAGGAGGTGCCGCGCCAGCTCCAGCACCCGAAGAAGAAGACGGTCGGCGTCCGCATCCCCGACCACGTGGTGGTCCAGGCCCTGTTGGCCGAGCTCGGCGAGCCGCTGCTGTCCAGCACGCTGCTGCTGCCGGACGAGACCGAGCCGATGACCCAGGGCTGGGAGATCAAGGACCGGCTCGACCACGTCGTCGACATGGTGGTCGACTCGGGCGAGTGCGGGACGCTGCCCACCACCGTCATCGACTTCTCCAGCGGCGAAGCCGAGATCGTCCGCCGGGGCGCGGGGGACACCACCCGCTTCGAGTAGCGGGCGGCGCCGGTCAGTTTTCCGGGTGCAGGATGGGCTTGAGGCCGTAGTCGAGTTCCGAGCCGTCCACGAGGAGCGCTTCGACCGTTCGGGTGACGGGATCGATGTCGGCCACCATCCCGTCCCCGGAGTAGCGGGGATACCCGGAGGCGCCGCTCTGGCCGGTCGGCGCGACCACGGCCGACCTGACGGCGTCGTCGCTGGACCCCTCCACCACGTGCTCGGGCACCAGCAGGATCTCGAAGCTCTGCGTTTCGCTGCTCATCCCACGACGCTAACCGGCTCTTCCCGGTCGTGCCGTCCGGCCGCGCCGTCGATGAGCCCCTGGAGTCCGGGCGCGTACAGATCCGCCAGCCGCTCCGGCGGCGTACGGGTTCCCGCGCCGTCGGGGCGGTGCAGGCTCAGGGTCGCGCCCAGGCCCAGGAGCTGGCCCGCGATCAGCTCGGCGCGCAGCTCCCGGTCGCGCCCGGCGAGGGAGTCGGCGAGCCGTGCGGTGACCTGCTCGCGGAAGCGTTCGCGCAGCAGGGTGCGCTCGTCGTCGATGCCGAGGGAGAAGACCACCCGCAGCAGCGGGTCCCCGCGCAGCTCGTCGCGGAGCCGGAGCATGGTCAGGACCAGGTGCCGGCCCAGCGTGGCCGGGGCCGCCGAGAACAGTGCGTCGGCGGCCGGCTGGAAATCGGCGACGGTGTTGAAGAGCCGCTCCTTGCTGCCGAACCGCTTCACGATCAGGGACGGGCTGACCCCGGCCTCGGCGGCGATGCCGCGCAGGGTGACCTCGGCGTACGGGCGCAGGGTGAACGCCCTGCGGGCGGCGCGCACGATGGCTTCGCGGCCGGTCCCGGTGTCCGTGTCGGAGTCGTAGGCGGAGTCGGTGTCGGTGTCGGTGTCGGCGCCGGATTCCTCGGCGGTGGTCATGTGGTCTCCCGGGCGGCGGGCGCGGACTGCGTCACCGCGACCGTACCGGGCTTGCCGGTGGTGCCGGTGGTGCCGGTGGTGCCGGTGGTGCCGGTGGTGCCGGGCCTTCCGCCCGAGGGCAGGCTGAGCGCGGCCGCCAGCGCGGCGAGCGCCGCGCCGGCCGCGATGAGGAAGATCAGCAGGTACGCGTGCAGGGTGGGGGCGCTGCGTCCGCCCGCCAGGAAGGTCACGTGGGCGAGTACGGCCGCGACGACGGCGCTGCAACAGGCCTGGCCCACGGAGCGCATGAGGGTGTTCAGGCCGTTCGCGGCCCCGGTCTCGGTCACCGGCACGGCCCGCATGACGAGCGCCGGCAGCGCCGAGTAGGCCAGGGCCGTGCCGCAGGAAACCACCGTGGCTCCGGCCACGATCAGCCAGAGGGTGTGGCTGGTGAAGAAGCGGACCACGTAGCCCAGTGCCATGACGGCCGCGCCGAGGGCGAGGGCGGACCGGGGCCCGTACGCGGCGGAGAGCCGGGCCGAGGCGGGTGACAGCACGACCATGGCCAGCCCGCCGGGCAGCAGGCACAGGCCGCTGACCACGATGGAGGCGCCGAGCCCGTACCCGGTGCTCGTCGGCTCCTGCACCATCTGGGCGGTGGCCAGGGAGTTCGCGTAGAAGGAGAAGCCGATGAGGAGGGCCGCGACATTGGTGAGCAGGACGGCGGGCCGGGCCGAGACGCGCAGATCGACCATCGGGGAGCCGGTCCGCAGCTCGTAGCGGCCCCAGAGCACGCCGACGACCAGGGCGGCGGCGAGCAGGGCGAGGGTGGGCACGGAGGTCCAGCCCCAGTCCGCGCCCTGGGTGATCGCGAGGAGCAGCGCCACGAGGGTGACGGCGAGGCCGAGGGTGCCGGGTACGTCGAAGCGGCCCGCGGCGCGCAGCGGTGATTCGGGGACGATCCACAGCACGAGGAGGACGTCGAGCAGCCCGAGGGCGGCGGAGGCCCAGAACATGGTGTGCCAGTCGAAGTTCTCGACGACCAGGGCGGCCACCGGCAGCCCGATCGCGGCCCCGATTCCGAGGGTGGAGCTCATCAGGGCGATGGAGGGGAGGACGCGCTCCGGCGGGAGTTCGTCGCGGATGATGCTGATGCCGAGCGGGATGACGGCGAGGGCGGCTCCCTGGAGGGCGCGGCCCCCGATCAGCCAGCCGATGTCGGAGGTGACCGCGCACATCACGGAGCCCGCGGTGAGCACCCCGAGCGAAGCGAGGAGCACGCGGCGCTTGCCGTACATGTCGCCGGCCCGGCCGAGTACGGGCGTGAAGACCGCGCCGGTGAGCAGGGTGATGGTGACGAGCCAGCCCGCGGCGGCCGGACCGCTGCCCGTCAGGTCGGGGATGTGCGGCAGCAGGGGGACGACCAGGGTCTGCATGACGGCAACGACCGCACCGCAGAACGCGAGGACGGGAACGATCAGGCGGTGACGGGCGCTGAGCGTGGGTATCTCGGCGGGCGGCATGGTGCTCCCAACAATGGCCCGATGGGGGGTGTACGTGTGTTTACCCCCCAGGGTAAACGCTTGTGCACCCCCCTGTCTGCCGGTAGCCACCGCCGCGATTCGGCCGTTTCGCGCATTCCGAGAACCGGCGGCGGCCTTCGTCGCGTCGTGTGGGGCACGTACGTCAGCACCGGGAAAGGTACCGACCATGTTCTCGTTCGCGACCACGCGCACCACGCCCGCCGCGTCCACCACGCCCACCACGCCCGCCGCGTCCACCACGCCCACCACGAGCCCCACCCGAACCGCCAACCGCACGGCCGCTCTCGCCCTCGGGGCCACCGCCGTCACCGCGGCGCTCGCCCTCGCCGTCGTCACCGGCGGCTTCGCGACCGCCGCCTCCGCGCCGGCCCCGGCCTCCGCCGTCCCCGTCTCCGTCTCCGTGGCGGCCGCGCCGTCCGTGTCCGGCAGCCCGGAGGCCGCCTTCACCCGGATCGCCGACTTCTACGGTGCGTACATCGACGCGGTGTACGACGGCGACGGCAAGACCATGGACCGGCTGCGCGCCTCCTACCTCTCCAAGCCCTTGCAGCAGGAGCTGAAGAAGTGGGAGGAGACGAACCACGCCAACGGAGTGCTGCGCGCCCAGAACGTGCCCCTCCAGTGGAAGGTCGACTCCACGGGCAGCGGCACGGGCAAGACCAACGCCACCGTCACCCTCACCTGGGGCGGCGGATCCACCACCGAGATCCAGGTCCAGGCGGACCTGGCCACACGCAAGATCGTCTCGATCAAGGGCTGATCAAGGGATGGTCCGGGTCCCGGGGCGTCGAGGGGTGGCGCAGCAGGCCGTGGGCCCAGCGTTCGTTGAGCCCGGCCAGGAAACCGATGGCGCCCCAGAAGAACCACGCCTTGACCAGGGCCTCGTGCCCGGCGGCGGTGAGCGGGCCGGGGCCGCACAGTTCGGCCGGGGACAGCGGCGGGGTCAGGACGGTGAGGATGCCGCCGCTGACGAGCAGGAAGAGCGAGGTGGCCAGGAACCAGCCCACCACCACGCGGTACCAGCCCTCCTGGCGCAGGTTCTGGGCCAACTGGACGGGGTCGGCGGCCAGGTTGCCGTGCCCGGCCCGGGTGCGGATCAGCTTCTGGGGGTCGCGCAGCCGGATGATGACGCTGAAGACCGCGCCCATCGCGCCGCCCGCGAAGCACACCAGGGCATGGATCAGGGCCTGCTGCTCCTGGCAGCCGAAGTCGATGCCGAAGAGTCCGGGCACCCACTCCCCCAGCGCGAAGACCACCATCAGCACCACCGGGCTGACCAGGATCCCGGCGGTCAGACCGGTGTTCAGGCCGCGCGATCCGGCGGTGGCCACATCGGCTTCCAGCCGGGCTCCGGCGAGGGCGACCGCCGTGTCCAGCCGGGCGACGTCCGCGCCCTGGGCCACCGCGCGCAGTGCGCGGAGCAGGTCCTCGGTGACGGCGGCGCGCGTCCGGCGTTCGAAGGCCCGCTGCGAAGCCGCGTGGAGCTGGTCGAGGCGGAGCATCAGCTCCGGTTCCGCGCACCACAGTTCGCGCAGCCGCTCCGGGTCGATGCCGGGCACTTCTTCGAGTGCCCGTATCTCCCCGTCGGCCGCGCCAAGGAACCATTCGGTCATCCCCCGCCGCATCCCAGCCCCCTCTTCGCACAGCAGTTGTACCGTGCTTCGCCGCGGGGCGGTACCCGCGCCGGCGCGCCGGCCGGCGCACGCGCCGGTGCACGGGCACACCCGGGTACTACGCCGGCCCGCCGGGATCACCCCTGGCCTCGCCGCAGGGGGTGACGCCCGCCGCCGGGGGCGCTCCTAGCTTGGAGGAACCGGAGCGGACCGGGGCAGCCCGCCCGCCCTCCACCGAGGAGTCCTGATGAATGGTGTGCTGGAAGTCCTGCTGGCACTGATGGTGGTCGCGTACGTGATCAAGCGCCAGCTCCGGAGCTCGCCGCTGCGGGGCAAGCGGCTCATCGTGATGCCGGTGGTCCTGACGGTCGTCGGCGCCGTCAGCCTCGCCAGGAGCGGAATCCACCCGTCCGTGGTCGACATAGCCTGCCTCTCCGTCGGCGCCCTCGTGGCCCTGGCGGTCGGCATCGGGCAGGGCGGGGCGACGGTGCTGGAGGAGCGCGAGGGGGTTCTGTGGTCGCGGATGCCCGCGTGGGGTCTGTGGTGGTGGGCGGCGCTGATCGCCTCCCGGATCGCCGTCATGGTGATCGCGCACGGACTGGACGCCCGGCTCGCCGCCTCCACCGCTCCGCTGCTGCTGATGCTCGGCGTCAACCGCGTCGGGCAGGCCGTGGTCATCGCCACGCGCGTGCTGGCCGGTCCGGTGCCGTTCGCCCCCGAGAAGGACGGTTCCACCTTCCCCGCTCCGGACTCCGCGGTCGTCTCGCTGCTCGGCCGGCAGGCCGCGCGTCCGTCCGGGCGTGCGCGCGGCGGGCACCGTGAGTACCGGAAGTAACCCCACCGGGCGGCCGGTCCGGGCCTTGCCGAGGCCCGGACCGGCGGCCCGCCCGTATCGTGGCCCTGTGCTGCGTACCGTGCCCTGGCTGATCCGGTCGGCCGCGTTCGTCGCCATCGGCGCCGGGGTCCTCTACCCGACGTCCGGCGCCGACCGCTCCGCCCGCCTGGTGGTGGTCAGCGCCTACGTGCTCTGCGGGGTCTTCCTGGCGCTCTGGGCCCTGCTGGACGTGCGGGGAGGTGCCCACGGCGCGCGCGATTCCGCGCTGCTGCCCGTGGCCTTCGCCGGGATGGCCGTGGCCGGCGGGTTCGCGAGCCCCTATCCCAACAGCGCGGCCCTCCTGGGCCTGGCCGGGATGGCCGTCATCGCGGCGGGCAGCGAGACCGATCCGCCGGCCGGCTGGGCGGTCACCGGCGCGGGGGTCCTCGCGGTCGTCGCCGGCGCGCTGGTGAACGGCTCGGAGCGCGGGATCCTCCTGGGCTTCCCCCTCCTGCTGCTGATGGGGCTGCTCATGGGCCACAACCGCCGGGCGCAGCGGATGCGCGCCGAGCAGAACGTCATCCTGCTGGCCCAGGCCGAGGAGCTGCGGGCCGAGCAGGGGCGTACCGCGGTCCTGGACGAGCGGGCCCGTATCGCCCGCGAGATCCACGACGTCCTGGCCCACTCGCTGGGCGCCCTCGGCATCCAGATCCAGACGGCCCGTGCCCTGCTCGCCGGAGGAGAGCCCCGGCGGGCCGACGAGATCCTGGCCACCGCCCAGCGGCTGACCACCGAGGGGCTGACCGAGACCCGGCGGGCCGTCCATGCCCTGCGCAGCGATCTCCCGCCCCTGCCCGAGGCGCTGGCCGGGATGGCCGAGGCCCACTGGCAGGCGCACGCGGACCCGGTCACCCTGGCCGTCGAGGGCGTCCCCGCGCCGCTCCCGCCCGAGCAGGTGCTGTGTCTGCTCCGCGCCGCCGGGGAAGCCCTGACGAACTCCGCCAAGCACGCTCCCCGCCGACCGGTGGGAGTGACCCTGAGCTACGAGGACCACGCCGTGACCCTGACCGTCCGCAACCCCCTCGGCGAGGGCCCCGCTGGCTCGGGGAGCGGCGGCGACGGCGGGGGCGAGGCCGGGAAGCCGGGATTCAGGACCGTCGACGGCGGTTTCGGGCTCACCGGCATGCGCGAGCGGCTCCTGCTCGTCGGCGGCACCCTGACCGCGGGCGTCGAGGACGGCGAGTGGACGGTCACCGCCGGGGTCCCGCGATGACCGGCCCGACGGGCGGTCCGACGGGCGGTCCGACGACGAGCCCCGCAGCCCCGCTGCGCGTCGTGGTCGCGGACGACCAGGCGATCATCCGCGAGGGGCTGGCCATCATGCTGGACCTGCTCGACGACATCCGCGTCGTGGGCACGGCCGCCAACGGCCAGGAGGCCCTCGACCAGGTCGCCGAGCACCTCCCCGACGCGATCCTGCTGGACCTGCACATGCCGGTGATGGACGGCACCGAGGCCACCCGGCGGCTCACGGCCCGCTTCCCGTCCGTCGCGGTCGTGGTGCTGACCACGTACGCGGACGACGACTCCGTCCTGGAGACCCTGCGCGCGGGCGCCCGCGCCTATCTCACCAAGGACGCCGAGCGCGATCACATCGCCCGTACGCTGCACAGCGCGGCCGGCGGCTACACCGTCCTGGACCCACAGGTCCAGGCGACCCTGCTGGCCGCCGCCGGCCGCCCGCCGGCACCCGCGCCCGAGGCCGGACCCGTACCCGTACCCGGCACCGTGCCCGCCCCGGCGCTCCCGGACGGACTCACCCCGCGCGAAGGCGAGATCCTGACCCTGCTGGCCCGGGGCCGGAGCAACTCCGAGATCGCGGCGGACCTGTTCCTGAGCGCCAATACGGTCAAGACCCACATCAACCGCATCTTCGCCAAGACCGGCTCCCGCGACCGCGTCGCCGCCACCCGCTACGCGCAGCTCCACCACCTGGGCTGAGCCGTACGTCAGCGGGCGCGGCCGTCGTGCAAGGACTGGCGGACCGACCAGGCGACCGAGATCACCGGCACCGCCACCACGGCCCCCACGATCCCGGCGGCGATGGCCCCGGCGACCACCGACAGGGCCACCACCATGGGGTGCAGGCGTACCGCCCAGCTCATCACCAGGGGATGCAGCAGATGCCCCTCGATCTGGCCGATGACCACGATGAGCGCGACCACCAGGGCCGCCACGAGCGGCCCCTTGGTGGCCAGGGCGACGACGGCGGCCACCCCGAGGGCCACCGGGGAGCCGATGAGCGGGACGAACGCGGCGACGAACTCCAGCAGCGCGAGCGGGACCGCCAGCGGCACACCGAGGGCGAACAGCGCGATGCCCACGAGCACGGCGTTGGTCGCGGCCACGAGCACGATGCCGTGGGTGTAGCCGGTGAAGGTCCGCCAGGCCGCTTCCCCCGCGCGGGCCACCCGGTCGCGCGCGCCCTCCGGCAGCTGTTCGCAGAACCAGTTCCAGTGCCGGTCGCCCGAGTGGATGAAGAAGACCGAGCAGAACAGCCCGAGGGCCGCCACCGTGAACACCGCCACGACCCGCCCCGCCCCGCTCAGCACCGTACTCATCAGGGTCGAGCGGTGGCTGGAGAGGTAGGAGCCGATCCGGGACTGGAAATCGTCCAGCACGTGCGCGTCCAGCCGCAGCGGGGGACCTGCGAGCCAGTCCTGGATCCGGCTCAGCCCGTCCCTGAACTCCCGCACCAGTGAGGGCCACTCCCCCGCCACCGCCTCCCCGACCAGCGCGAGCCCGCCGAGCACCAGGACCGCGCTGACGATCAGCGTGGACGCCACCGCGAGCGGCCTGGGCATCAGCCGGGCCAGCAGCCCGGCCGGGGGGCGCAGCATCGCGGCAGCCACCAGGCCCAGGAAGACGGCCAGCGCGATCTCGTGGAACCGTCCCAGCAGCGCGAAGACCCCGTAGGCCGCCGCGCCGACGACCAGCAGCCGCCAGGCGTAGGCGGCCGCCGTGCGCAGGACGGGGGACACCGGTGTGCGGGCCGCAGAGCCCGTACGGGCCGCATCGGCGCGGCCGTCGCCGCGACGCGGGGCGGCCGGGCGCCGCGGCGGCCGCTTCAGGAGTCGCCTGGTCATGTGCGGCCGCACCTCCGAGGTGTGTTGGTCACCACGGCTATCACCCCGGCGGTGCCCGCTCCGCGCGCCGCGCAGCGCGTTCGCCCGAAGGCCTCACCCCCGCTGGGCCGAAGGGGCCGCGGCAGGGTTGCCTCCGCTTGCGCGATCTCGCTGGTCAGGGGCGGTTTCCCTCGGCGGGCAGCTGATCGGCAACGGGAAACCCGTCGACCCCCCGGTCCGCCGGGGACAGGCTGAGGTCGTCAGCAGGAGCCAAGACCCACAAGGGGACATCATGCGCAAGATGATCCGCGGCGCCGCCGCGTTCGCCACCGCCACGGCCGCCGTTCTGGCCCTCGGTGGCCCGGCCGGCGCGCACCCGGCCGATGCGTGGGCCGGCTGCCCGGACGGCGCGGTCTGCGTCTATCCCCAGAACCAGAACCCCGCCGTCAAGCCGAGCCAGATCTACTACAGCTACGGGGCGCACAACCTGAGCAACCAGTTCGGGAACCACTGGGTGCTCAACAACCAGACGGGCGGTGCCTCGGCCAGCCTGTGCTACGGCTCCAACGGTGCCAACTGCGGGAACCCCATCGCCGCGGGCACCGGGGTCTACGCCGACCTCGGGCCGATCAACTCCATCACCCTCAACCGGCCGTAGCCGGACACACGCCCACCCGCTCGCCCGCTCATTCGTTCGCCCGTCCGCAAGAACGTTCCGGAGCCGGCCGCTCGACGGCTCCGGAACACCCCCGTTTCACGCCGCGCCGCACGAATGGCCGGTAGGCCGTCAGACCCCCGCGCTAGCCTGGACATCCGCCTCTCACGACCTGGGCCACCGCGCCACGGGGGATGTCTTGGGGGATGCCTTGGGCGATCCGGCCGACGACACCGCGGTGCCCTTTCCCGCCCAGTTGAGGCGGCTACGGGTCGAGCGCGGTCTCTCGCTCGCCGACCTGGCCCGCCGGACGCACTACAGCAAGGGCTACCTGAGCAAGATCGAGACCGGCGTCAAGCCGGTCACCGCCGAGGTCGCGCGCAGCTGCGACCGGGTCCTGGGGGCGGAGGGCGAACTCCTGCGGCTGGTACCGGAGAGCGAGGGGCCCGTGGGGCCCGGGGCCGCGGCGTCCCCGTCCGGACCGCCGTCGGACGGCGTGTGCCCGTACCGCGGCCTGGCCGCCTTCACCCCGCGTGACGAGGAGTGGTTCTTCGGTCGGGAGCGCGCCACGGCCGCCCTCGTCGAACGGGCCTACGAACGCCTCGGCCACGGGCCGCTGCTGCTCCTCGCCAGGTCGGGCGTCGGCAAGTCCTCCCTGCTCAACGCCGGTCTGGTACCGGCCCTCGGGCGCGGCGCCTTCCCGGTGGCGGGAGCCGACGGCTGGCCCGTCGTCAGGTTCACCCCCACCGCGCACCCGTTGCGGGAGCTGCTCGACGCCACCGCCGAAGCGGTGGGCGGCGATACCGGCGTCACCCCGGAAACGCTGCGCGCCCGGCCGGAGCTGCTGCTCGAAGCCGTTCACCGGCTGTCGGACGGGTCCGGGGCGGTGGCCGGGGCCGGGCCGGGGGCCGGCGCGCGGCATCTGCCGACCGTGCGGCCGGTGTTGATCGTCGACCAGTTCGAGGAGCTCTTCACCCTCTGCGTCGACGAGGACGAACGCCACGCCTTCGTCGGGGTGCTCTGCGCGGTGGCCGGATCCCGGCCCTCGGTGACCGGCTACGACCCCGCCCTCGTGGTGCTCGGGGTGCGGGCCGACTTCTCCGCCAGCTGTCTGGAGCTCCCCGGGCTGGCCGCCGTCTTCACCGACGGGCTCTTCGTCCTGCCCCCGATGTCCGTGGCGGAGCTGCGGGAGTCGATCACGCGCCCGGCGGAGCTCGCCGGACTCACCCTGGAACCGGGGCTGGTGCCGTTGCTCCTGCGGGACGCGGGCGATGCGCCCTCCGGCGCCCTGCCCCTGATGTCCCAGGCACTCATGGCCACCTGGCGGCGGCGCGAGGGCTCCACGCTGACCGTCGCGGGATACGAGCACGCGGGCGGTATCCAGGGAGTCGTCGCGCAGCGCGCCGAGCAGGTCTTCGCCGGCCTGTATCCGGCCGAGCAGCGGACCATCCGCAGGCTCCTCGTGCGGCTGGTCCACATCGCCGACGGAGCGGGACCCACCCGGCGCCGGGCGGGCCGGGCCGCGCTGCTGGAGCAGGACGGAACCGGCCGGACGGCAGCCGCCCTCGACGCCTTCGTCCGGGCCCAGTTGATCACCGCGGACAGCGATACCGTCGAGATCACCCACGAGGCCCTGCTGCACGCCTGGCCACGGCTGCGCGACTGGATCCACGCCGACCGGGCCGGGCTGCTCGTCCACCAGCAGCTGGCCCAGGCGGCCGAGGACTGGGTGCGCGAGGGCCGCGACCCGTCCGTCCTCTACCGGGGCTCCCGCCTCGCCGCCGCGACCGCCCGCGCCTGGGCCGACGAGCTCGACGGCGGTGGCCGGCTGGCCCCGCGGGAGGCCGAGTTCCTCCGGGCCGGCCGGGCCGCGGAGGACGGCCGGCTCCGCCAGGCCAGGCTCCAAGTCCGCCTGCAGCAGCGGATGCTGGCCACCCTGGTCGTCCTGCTCGTACTGGCGCTGACCGCGGGCGGCGTGGCCTACCAGCAGCGTGCGGGGGCGCTCGGCCAGGAACGTACCGCCCGCTCGCAGGCGCTCGCCGCACGGTCCCTCTCGCTGGCCGCCGGACAGCCCGAGGCCTCGATGCTGCTCGCCGGGGAGGCGTACCGCGCCGAGGCCACGCCCGAGGCGCGCGGCGCCCTGCTCAGCACCCAGGCCCAGCCGTTCCTGGCCCGGCTCGGCGGGCACGGCGGGCCGGTCAACGCGGTGGCCTTCGCCCCGGGCGGCGCCCTGCTGGCGACGGGCGGCTCCGACGGGAAGGTCCTGCTGCGCCGGGTGGCCGACCGGCGGACCCTCGCGGTGTTCACCGCGCCCGGCCGGGTGCGCACGGTCGCCTTCAGCCCCGACGGGCGGACGCTGGCGGCCGGTTCCACCGACGGCCCGGTCCGGCTCTGGGCCACCACCGGGGCCGGCCCGGCGGCCATGCTGCCCCCGAGCACGACGGGCGCCAGGGCGGTGGCCTTCGCCCCGGACGGCCGCACCCTCGCGGTGGCGGCCGTGGACGGAACCGTGCAGCTGCGCGATGCGGCCGGCGACCACCGCGAGGCCGCCACCCTGACCGGGCACACCGGAAGGGTCGACGCGCTGGCCTACGCGCCGGACGGCCGGACCCTCGCCTCGGCCGGCGCCGACCGGACCGTACGCCTGTGGGACACGGCGCGGGCGCTCCCGCTCGCCGTGCTGGAGGGGCACACCGGCGAGGTGCTGGGCGTGGCCTTCGCCCCGGACGGGCGGACGGTCGCCTCCGGCGGCGTCGACCGGACCGTACGGGTGTGGGACGTGGCCGCACGGGAGACGGTCGCCACGCTGGCCGGGCACAGCGACGACGTCAACTCCGTGGCCTACACCCCGGACGGCACGACCGTGGTCAGCGGGGGCGGCGACGGTACGACCCGGCTGTGGGACCTGCGCGGCGGGCGGCCGGTCGCGACCCTCGCCGGGCACACCGACTACGTGCTCGCGGTCGCCGTGGACCCCGCCGGCGGATTGCTGGCCACCGCCGCGTTCGACCAGTCCGTGGTGCTGTGGGACCTGCGCGGGCCGGTGCTGACGGCGCGTCCCTTCACCGAGGTCTGGCACGCCGCGTACAGCCCCGACGGGAAGCTGCTGGCCACGGCCGACGCCGATCACACGGTGCTGCTGTGGGACGTGGCCGGACGCCGGGTCCTGAAGACCTTCACGGGACACACCGAAACCGTGTTCTCGGTGGCCTTCTCGCCGGACGGCCGGACCCTGGCCTCGGCCGGCGGCGACGGCACCGTACGCCTGTGGGACACCGCCGGACGCGGCGCCCTCGCCACGCTCACCGGGCACGACGGGACGGTGTTCTCGGTGGCCTTCTCGCCGGACGGCCGGACCCTGGCCTCGGCCGGCGCGGACGGCACCGTGCGGCTGTGGGACCCCGCCGGCCACAGCACCCTCGCCACCCTCACCGGGCACACGGACTTCGCCAACGACGTCACCTTCAGCCCCGACGGGCGGACCCTGGCCAGCGCCGGGGACGATCTGACCGTACGGCTGTGGGACCTGACCGGGCACCTCCCGCCGGCCGTGCTCACCGGGCACGCGGGGGCGGTACGGGCCGTCGCGTTCAGCCCGGACGGGCGGACGCTGGCCAGCAGCGGCAACGACGGCACGGTCCGGCTCTGGGACGCGGAGCGGCGCCGTGAGACCGCCGTCCTGACCGGGCACACCGGCTCCGCGCGGGCCGTCGCCTTCTCCCCCGACGGGCGGACCCTGGCCAGCAGCGGCAACGACCGAACGGTGCGGCTGTGGGACGTGGCCGGGCACCGGCTCCGGGCCGCCCTGTCGGGCCACACCAACGCGGTGTGGGGCGTCGCCTACTCCCCCGACGGCCTGACGGTCGCGAGCAGCAGCAACGACGGCACCGTACGGCTGTGGAACCCGGACCCCGGGGCGCGGCTGGCGGAAATCTGCCGCACGGGGCTGGCACCCGGGGCGCCTGGGGTGCCCGGGGCCCCAGGTCACTCCGCGGGCGCCTGCCGGGGCCGGTCCCCCTAGGCTCAGTGGAGTGGCGCCAGCAGCCCCTCCTCTTGGACCATCCGGCGTTCGGCGGCCAGATCGAGGCTGCGAGCGAAGAGCCAGTAGAGGCCGCCGGCCACCGGCAGGCCGATGAAGATCGAGTAGTCGACGCCGCCGAGGCCGTCCGCCACGGGCCCGACGAAGAGGCCGGTGATGACCATGAACGGAGCCATGCAGGCCAGACCGATCCCGTAGGCGAGATTCCCTCGCCATCCCCATCGGCCGTAGATGCCGCGAGGGTTGAAGATCTCCTTGACCACGTACTGGCCGCGCCGGACGAAGAAGAAGTCGACCAGGTTGATGGCCGTCCACGGGATGAACAGGTACGTCAGCACCACCACCACGTTGGCGAAGAACCAGTTGAACTGATCGATGCCGACGAGGGTGGAGACCGCCCCGACGGCCACCAGCATGATCCCGATCGTCACGACCCGGATGATCCGCGTCGGCTTGACCGGCCGGAACGAGTCCACGATCGAGATCATGGTGAGGCTGCCGCCGTACTGGTTGATCGCCATGATCGAGAGCAGCCCGACCAGCAGGACGACGACGGCAACCGTGCCGAACCCGCTGAACAGCCGGTCGGCCGCCAGCTTCAGGGCGGTCACCGGGTCGGCGCCCTTGGGTGCGGCTGCCGAGACCACGGCACCCAGGACGAAGACCCAGATCCCGGAGATCGCGCTGGGCAGGTAGGTCCACCAGAAGGTGCTGCGCACGGGAACGTCGGGCTTGAGGTAGCGCGAGTAGTCCGAGACGTACGGCGCCCAGCCCAGCTGGAAGCCGGCGACGAAGACGAACACGAGCATGAACGGGGCGAGGTCGAACGGGCCGGCGTCCCAGACGCCGTCCGGCAGCCCTCCGCCGAACAGGGCCGCCGCGGTGATCGCCGCGGTGATCGCGACGAAGGGCCAGGTGAGCCATTTGTTCAGCCGGTGGATCCATTCGTATCCGAACAGGGCGATCACGGCCGCCACCGCGGCGGCCAGCACATAGCCGAGCCAGTTGGGGATCCCGGTGAGCGTGTTCAGGGCCTGTCCGGACAGCAGGGCATCGGAGGTGTTGAAGGCCACGTAGTTGACCAGGGCGAAGACCCACACGGTGAACGCGGCGCCCAGGTACCCGAACTGCGGGCGCGACTGAACCAGTTGGGGCAGGCCCAGCTGGGGGCCCTGGGCCGAGTGGAACGCCATGAAGAACGTGCCGAAGAGCGAGCCGAGGACGGTGGCGATCACTGTCCAGACGAGCGAGGCCCCCATGGAGAGCGTCACGACACCGGTGGCCAGGCCCGTGAGGTTGAGGCTGCCGACGAACCAGATGGCACCGACGTTCGCAGGTTTGCCGTGCCGTTCCTCAAGGGGCACCCAGTCGATCGAGTGCATTTCGATGCCCGCAGGAGGTGTTGAATCCAGCGCCTGTGAGGGAATTGTTCCCATTTAATCTCCCATGTACGGGCATCCATACGGCCGTTCGGCCGCCTTGCCCCTTCAAAGCCGATCAAGCTGGGCCCACCGTAGAGACTGACGTAAATTTCAGTCAATGCTCAAGTCGGGTGTTCCGTACAGATAAGACGGGCGACAGTGGGGCGCGGCCCCCGCCCGTGAGCGCCGATCCGCAAGCTCCACCCCCACCACCTGCGACGCAGTGCCGACTCGACCCTCCCGGGCACGCACGGAAGCCCGGGAGCTGACGGAAATTTCAGTAAGCCACTCCCGAGGGGCAGATTGGCTCAAATACGCGCCTACCCGCCGATGATCGTTTGTAGGCTCTGAAACGGCCTTACCCGGCCAATCTCCGCCTTTGCCCATCAAGTCGAGGACCAACGTGCGCCTTTCGTCCCACCAGCGACGCCTTGCCGTCAGCGCCACCCTGCTCGCCGTGATCACGGGTGGCGTGCTGCCGGCCACCGCCGCGCAGGCCGCCGCCGCGGCGCCCGTCTCCGTAGCCGGACCGGCGGCACCGGGGCCGGTCGCGCCCGATCTGGACGCGCTGACGCAGGCGCTGCGCAACACGACGGCGGCCGGAGCGCCCGGCGCGATGGCCCGCTTCACCGGTCCGGACGGGGTCCAGACCAGGGTGGAGGGGGTCAGCGACCGGAGCACGGGCGCGGCCATGGACCCCAAGGCCCGCTTCCGGATCGGCAGCGTCACCAAGACGTTCTCCGCCGTCGTCCTGCTCCAGCTGGTGGACGAGGGCAAGATCGAGCTGGACAAGCCGGTCAACAGCTACCTGCCGGGCCTGCTGCCCGACGACCGGATCACGGTGCGCCACCTGCTGAGCCACCGCAGCGGTCTGGCGGACTACACGAACGCGATGTTCGAGCACACCGTTCCCGGCTTCGAGGCCGTCCGGAACAAGGTGTTCACGTACCAGGAGCTCGTCGGCCTCTCGCTCGCCGAACCGAGGACCACCGAGCCCGGTGTGGCGTACAAGTACTCGAACACGAACTTCGTCGTCGTGGGCATGCTGATCGAGAAGCTGACCGGCAAGCCGGTGGCCAAGGAGTACGAGCGCCGCATCATCAAGCCGCTGAAGCTGCGCGACACCTCTTACGTCCACCCCGGCACGGCCATCAAGGGCCCGCACGTCAACGGCTACCTCCACCCGGACGAGGAGGGCGCACCGCTGGTCGACTCCACCGAGCAGACCGTGTCCTGGGCGCAGTCCGCGGGCGCGATGATCTCGAACGAGGCCGATCTCAGCACCTTCATGTCCGCCCTGGTCCGCGGCAAGCTGCTGCGGCCGGGCACGCTGGACACGATGCTCACCGTGAGCCCGACCGACACCACCAACACCCGGTTCTACGGGCTGGGTCTGCGCCGGTACGACCTCTCGTGCGGCACCCAGGTCTACGGACACACGGGCACGGTGCAGGGCTTCTACACGTACAGCTTCACCACCCGCGACGGCAGCCGCGCGCTCTCCGCGATGGCGAACACCTCCAACCGGGGCCAGGCCAACACCGCCCTGGGCGGGACCCTGGAGGCTGCCTTCTGCGGCAAGAAGCCCGCCGGTCCGGCCGCTCTGTCCACTCCGGCAGGTCCGACCGCTTCCACCGCCGTACGAGGCTTCGCGCTCGCCCCGGCCGAGGCGGACCTCCCCGAGCGCCACTGACGGCTGTTCCCGGCCACGGCAGGCTTCCGCCCCCCTGGCGTGGGGGGCGGAAGCCCGGAAAGCTGAACTCCGCATTCCCGCACGGGTGTTGCCCGTGCGACCGATGAGGAGGACGCAATGACCCGCAGAACCCTGCTCGCGGCCACGGCGGGGGCCGCCGCGCTCGTCCTGGCCCTCCCCACCGCCGCGTACGCGGCTCCGCCCCGGGCCCTGCCCGGCAACGCGGACGGGCTGGAGCAGACCTTCCAGCCCGCCTTCGACTACGACCAGGACGGCTGCTACTCCAGCCCCGCCATCGGCCCGGACGGCACGATCGCCCCCGGCCTCAAGCTGGGAGGGGACGTCAACGGCAACTGCCGCGACCTCTCCGACCTGGACAACACCAACGGCTACTCGCGCGAGAAGTGCAACAACGGCTGGTGCGCGATCATGTACGCGCTCTACTTCGAGAAGGACCAGGTCTCGCTCGGCCCCGGGAGCGCCGGGCACCGGCACGACTGGGAGCACGTCGTGGTGTGGGTGCGGGACAACCAGGTCGCCTACGTCTCGACCTCCGCCCACGGCAACTTCGTGGTCCACGACCGCTCGCAGATGCGTTTCGACGGCACCCACGCGAAGGTCGTCTACCACAAGGACGGAATCGGCACGCACTGCTTCCGCGCCGCGAACTCCAACGACGAGCCGCCGGAGAACCACAAGGGGACCTGGCAGTTCCCGACCCTGGTCGGCTGGAACGGCTACCCCGCAGGTCTGCGCGACAAGCTGAGCCAGGCCGATTTCGGCCATGCCCTCCTCGGGATCAAGGACGGGCAGTTCAACGCCCACCTCGCCAAGGCCAAACCGGCCGGCATCTCCTTCGACCCCAACGCCTGACGGTTACGGGACCCGCGTCCCGTGTCCCTGCGGTAGCCGGTTGTCACCGTGCGTGATGCTTCGAGATGCGCTCCGGGCCCGTGGCTGGTTCGCTGAAATCCGCCCGCTGTCCCCCCACGGCACGCAGGAGTGATCATGAGTGCAGGCGAGTCCCACGGCCGGTCCCAGCAGCTGCGCGACAAGGCCCAGGAGCTGAACGAGGCGGCCCGGCGGTCGACCGACCCCGAAGAGAGCCGGCGGCTGCGCGACAAGGCCCGCCGCCTCCAGGAACAGAGCGAGAAGGAACGCGTCATCGACGACCCGGGCATGGACCTGCGCTGACCCCCACCTCCGCCCCTGCCGCCCCCGCCGCCGTCAGGGCCGGCGGGGGTGTCCCCGCGGCTGCTACCGGGCGGGAGCGGCGGCCGGGGCCTCGTCGAGCTCCCAGGCGTGGCGCTTGAACTCGCGGGCGAAGTCCGTGTGGTCCTCCCACTGGCGGGCGATGCCGCGCAGCACGTCCCAGTGGTGCTCCACCGCCTGGTCGATGACCCGGCGGACCGCGGGCTCGGCCGCGTCCCGCTGCTCGATGAGCCCCTTGGCCACCGAGGCCTCCAGCGCGGCGTTGCGCAGCGCGCGCAGGGCGCGGGAGGTGTCGTCCATCGCGAAACCGTTCTCGCTGCCCGTCTCCTCGGCGAAGAGCGGGGTGAGCCGCGCCTCGATGAACGCGGTGATCCGCTCGAAGTGACGTACGTCCATCGGGGGCTCCATCTCGGGTCGTTCTCGGCTTGCGGTACGGGCCCGGCCCGCACCGCCGATCATTATCCCGGAGTCGGAACCCCCTCCCCGTCCGGGGGCCCGGGAGCAGGGCGCGGGCCGCGCGCTACCAGCGGAGCGGGAGCCGGCTCACGCCGCGCATCAGGCTGCCCGGACGCCAGGCGGGCGGTCCGGCCGCCGGGTCCTCGGCCAGGCCGGGGAAGCGTTCGAGCAGGGAGCGGATCGCGATGCGGCCCTCCATCCGGGCCAGCGGGGCGCCGATGCAGAAGTGCAGTCCGTGTCCGAAGGCCAGGTGGCCGTGGGGTGCGCGGCGGATGTCGAAGGTGTCGGGCCCGGGGAAGCGCGCGGGGTCGCGGTCGGCGCCGCCCAGGGAGACGAGCACGGTGGCCCCCTGCGGTATGACCGTGCCTCCGAGCTCCAGGGCCTCGCGGGCGTAGCGGTAGGTGGAGTGCTGCACGGGGCCGTCGTAGCGGAGCATCTCCTCGACCGCCCCGTCGAGGAGTCCGTCCAAGTCGGCACGGAGCGCGGCCATTTGGGCGGGGTGGGCGAGCAGGGCCCGTACACCGTTCGAGATCAGGTTGACGGTGGTCTCATGGCCCGCGACCAGCAACAGGAAGGCCATGCCGATCACTTCGTCGTGCGAGAGGGAGTCGCCGTCCTCGTCGCGGGTCCGGATCAGCGCGCTGAGCAGGTCCTCGCCGGGCTCCTTGGCCTTGGCCTCGATGAGCTCCGTGAGGTAGCCGCCCAACTGCTGGTGCGCGGTGTTGCTCGGAGCGCCGGGGGCGGGGGCGACGACCGCGTTGGACCAGGTGCGGAAGCGGTCGCGGTCCAGGTCGGGGACGCCGAGCAGCTCGCAGATCACCGTCATGGGCAGCGGGAACGCCAGGGTTTCGATCAGGTCGGCGGTGCGTTCGGGCCGGGCGGCCATGGTGTCGAGCAGTCCGTCGGTGATCTGCTGGACGCGGGCGCGCATGCCTTCCACGCGGCGGCCGGTGAACTCCCGTGCGACCAGTCGGCGCAACCGGGTGTGGTGCGGCGGGTCGGACTCCAGCATGTTGGAGTTGACGGCGACGACGAGCGCGTCGGGAAAGTTCCCCGAGTTCTGCCAGTCCTTCGACAGGGCGGGGTGGTTGAGTGCCTGGCGCGCTTCCTCGTGGCCGACGACGAGCCAGCTCGGCTCGAACTCGTCGGCGGAGACGATGACCTGGTGGACAGGTCCGGCTTCACGGAGTCTCGCGTAGTAGGAGTACGGGTCGGCGTTGAAGTCCTCGGCACTGGCACTGATGTCCACTACTGGCATCGGACTACAGTAAGACGGCAGTTGACGCACGGAGGGGGCGATTTCCGGACACTCTGGTATGACTCGTCGATCACGGTATTCTGCCGCCCTTGCCATACGAAAGAGGGGGACGGCCATGACCACCGCTCACGAGGTACGCCGGACAACCGTGGACATCACCACTCAGGACGGCGCGGCCGACGCCTACCTGGTCCAGCCCGAGGGAGAAGGCCCGCATCCCGGGGTCCTGCTGTACATGAACGCCCTCGGGGTGCGTCCGCACATCAAGTCGGTGGCGGACCGGATCGCGGCGGCCGGGTACGTCGTCCTGCTGCCCAACCTCTTCCACCGCCACGGGCGCACACCGGTGTTCGAGCTGCCCGAGTTCGTCGACTTCGAGCGGCAGCCCGAGCTGTTCGAGCGGGTCGGTCCGGTCCTCGACTCCCTGACCCCGGAGCTCGTGATCCGCGACGCACCGGCCTATCTGGACTGGCTCGCCGCCTTCCCGGTGGTCGCCGACGGGCCGGCCGCGATCGTGGGGTACTGCCTGGGCGCCCGGCTGGGTCTGCTCACGGCGGGCACGTACCCCGAGCGGGTGGCCGCCCTGGCCGGATTCCACGGCGGATTCCTGGCCGCCGACACGGCGGACAGCCCGCACCTGCTCGCGCACCGGATCACGGCGGAGCTGTACTTCGGCCATGCCGACCAGGACGAGTCGCTGCCCGCCGAGCAGATCGACCGGCTGGAGAAGGCCCTGTCCGAGGCCGGTGTCCGCCACCGTGCGGAGGTGTACGAGGGCGCGCCGCACGGATTCACCCTGGCCGATACCGTCTACTACGACGCCGCCGCGGACGAACGGCACTGGGCGGAGCTGTTCGCGCTGCTGGACCGTACGTTCTGACGGTCTGCTGACATGCGTGGGGCGGGGAAGCGGTGTCGGCCGCCTCCCCGCCCCACGGCTTACGGCCTACGGAGCCGTGCCGCTACGGGGCTTCGCCCGTCGGGCCGTCGGGCCGTCAGGCCTCACCGGCACTGGCCGGACCGGGGTCCGACGACCGTGACGTCGCTGACGTGCGGCGCCGGGTCGTTGGCCTCGCAGCCCAGCGGTCCGGTGACCCGGTCGGCCGAGAACTCCACGCCTCCGGTGTTGCCCACCAGGGAGACCGGTCCCGTGATGGTGTTGCCCGCACAGTCAGGAGCCTGCGCGTCGGGGCCCGCCCCGATCAGCACGGAGCCGCTGGTGGTCCGGACACTGAGCGGGCCGGTCACCCGCGATCCGCAGACGGAGACGGCGAGCGCTCCGTCGGCGGACACCGGGCCGGTGATCTGTCCGTTCGACACGGCCAGCGCGCCGCCGGGCCGGACGGTGACCGGGCCGCTCTGGCTGCCGCCGGGGCCGATGCAGACCGCCTGTCCGGCGGCCACGGTCAGCGGGCCGCGGGAGGCGGTCGTGATGCAGGGCCTGCTGAATCCGACGGTGACCTCGGCCGGTTGACCGGTCGTGCTCGCCGTGTGGTCGGCGTCCGGGGTGTACGAGGCGCTGATCGGGTGGAGGCCGGGACGCAGCGCGCTCGTGGTGAAGGCGGCCTTTCCGGCTTCGAGGGGAACGGTCGCGAGCGAGGTGTTCCCGTCCGAGAAGGTGACGCTGCCGCCCGGGGTGGCCGCGAGGGGGTTCGCCGAATCCACGGTGGCCGTCAGAGTGACGGCGTGCCCGAACAGCGGGGTGGTGGTGTCGGCGACGAGCGAGGTCGACGTGGCGAAGCGGAACGAGATGACCGCCTTGCCGTTGCCGTGCTGGACGCCCGGGAGGAGGGTGGCTTCGGAGACGCCCGCGTCCGCCGCGGCCGCGTAGCCGCTGCCGCCGCCACCGCCCGCGCCGTAGAAGTTGCCCGGGTTGCCGCCGCCGGAGCCGCCGCCACCGCCGTGCCAGCCGCCGCCACCGCCTCCGCCGCCGTTGCCGCCGCGGCCGCCGTTGCCGCCCGTGCCGCCGCTGCCCGGGTTGGGCAGGCCGGTGTTCTGGTCGATGTCGCCCGCGTTGCCGCCCGGGGCACCGACCGGGTTGGTGCGGACACCGGTGCCCGCCTGGGTCTGGGTGCCGCCGGTGCCGCCGATGCCGGAGCCCTCGGGGCCGCCGCCGTCGCCGCCGTTCTCCCCGGCGGGCCCGCCGCCGTTGCCGCCGTGCAGCAGGGGGCCGCCGTTGCCGGCGCCTCCCCCGCCGCCGGCCACCAGGATCCGCTCGGCCGGACCGAAGCCGCCGGTGCGCAGGTCGGTGGCGCCGCCGCCGGAGCCTCCGCCGCCGTGGGCGCCGCCGCCTCCGGAGCCGTGGCCGAAGCCGCCGACCCGGGCGTACTCGCCGTGCCGGGAGGTGCCGGAGCTGCCGACTCCACCCCGGGTGATCTGGAGGGTCTGGCCGGGGGTTACGGCCAGGGTCGCGTGGGTCTGGCCGCCGAGGCCGCCGGGTGCGCCGTCGTTCGGCGGGCTCGGGACGACGTATCCGGCCGCGCTGCCGCCTTCGGCCCCGTACAGGTCGACGGTGAGGGCGCTGACGCCCGCGGGGACGGTGAAGACGTCCGTGCCCGCGGTGGCGTACGTACAGGTGGGCGGGGAGCTGGTGAAGACTCCGGCCGGGCCGCAGGGGCCGGCGGTGGCGTCCGCCGGGTCCGCCGCCGCGGCGAGGGGGACCAGCAGGGCCGCGAGGAGGCCGGCCGCGCCGAGGGTCACCGCCGCCCGGGAGACGGCGTACGGGCTGCGGCCGGGTCTGAGTCTGGTCATGTTTGTGGTCATCGTCCTGGTGCTCTCGGGGTTCGTCATGGGGCTGCTCAGACTCCGTCGTTGGCGCACAGCGCCCAGGCTTCGGAGTAGGTGCTCGGGGAGCTGCCGCCGCCGGTGTGCGTGGAGGCCGTCCAGTACGCGGCCGTGGTGGTCCCGTCGCCGACCGGGGTGCCGCCGGAGTCGCTGGGGAAGCTGCCGTTGAGGTGGTCGCCGGGCGAGCCCGGTCCGGTGAAGTCCGTGGTCGTCACGGAGCCGCCGCTGATGGCCGCGCCGCCGCTGATCAGCTTTCCGTCGTTGCCGCCGCAGGCGGCCGTCACGGTCGCGCCCGAGGTCGCCGAGGTCGGGCCGCTGACCTCGCTGAAGCGGACCTTCACGGTGGTACCGCTGATGTCGATGTTGTTGCCGCTGCAGATCGCGTAGGCGTACGTGGCGTTGTCGGTGCCGCCGCCCCCGCCGTTCCAGCCGACCGCGGTCCAGGAGTCGGGGTTCGTCTCGCCGTCCGCGGCGGCCTTCTGGCCGTAGTCGTGCCCGGCGTTGTTGAAGGTGGGGAAGGAGGCGATCGGCTTGAGGCTGCCGACGGCGCCGGGGGTGATGCGGGCGCCGCCGCCGAGGAGGCGGGTGTTGGCCGGGCAGGTGGCGGTGACCAGACCCACCGTGGAGGCCGAGATGGGTCCGGCGATCTTGTTCATCACCACCTGGGTGTGGTTGATCAGGTTGCTGGTGAAGCACATCGCGTAGGGAGTGCTGGAGAACGAGGCGTTCACCGCGCCGCCGCTTCCGCCGATGCCCAGCCAGTGCGTGACGTCGGTGCCGACGACGCCGGTCGAGCCGAGGTACTCGGTGCTGCCGTCGGAGCTGGGCGAAGTGCCGTTGACCTTGTTGCCGTTGGACGAAGTACCGGTGCCGATGGCCTGGTTGATGCCGCCACCGGATATGAGGCCGGAGGAGCAGTCTGCGTGGGTGGAGATCTCGGCGAAGGTGGCCGCGGGTCCGGAGGTGGCGCCCGGGGTCTTCACGGTGACGCCCACGGTGTTGGCGTACGCCGTGGCCGGCACCAGGAGGGCCAGCAGGGCGCCGACGACCAGTGACTTTCCTGCGACGGCGCGCCGCAGAACTGTCTTTGCCATGAAATTTTCTCCCTCATCAAGAGTCGCGCATGCGGACTGTAACAGTCCTTTTGCCGCTCATCTACTGGGCGAACAGCCTGTCTCACCTAGCAGATGCCGCATTGACTCTGGAGGGGTCACCGACCTGCACCTTTCGCCAGAACTGAAAGGAACGATCGAAAACAATCGATGGACCTGGGCGATCAGGATGGGCGAGAGTCGAGGCACTCCCCCCAACTCCCTTCCCCTACAAGGAAAGAAGGCCCGTCCGCATGCACGTCGAGACCACCGACTTCGCCGCCGCCCCCTACACCTCCGGCGACCCCTACGCCGACTACCGGGGCGCCACCTTCCCCTTTTCCCACCTCACCGACCTCGCGGACCGCCGCCTCGGAGCGGGGGTCGTCGCCGCCAACGACGAGTTCTTCGCCGATCGGGAGAACCTCCTGCTGCGCACCCCGGCCGTCTTCGACGTGCACGCCTACGGCAACAAGGGCAAGACCATGGACGGTTGGGAGACCCGGCGACGGCGCGGGGCCGGCGCCGACGAGCCCTTTCCGGCGGACCGCGATCACGACTGGGCGCTGATCCGGCTCGGCGCCCCCGGAGTCGTCCGCGGGATCGTCGTGGACACCGCGCACTTCCGCGGCAACCACCCGCAGCAGGTGAGCGTCCAGGCCGCCACCTTCGAGGGGACCCCCTCGGTGGCCGAGCTGCTCGCCCGGGAGGACGCCTGGGTGGAGATCGTGCCCCGCACCCCCGTACGCGGCCACGCCGCCAACGGCATCACGGTCGACTCCGAAGCCCGGTGGACGCACCTGCGGGTCAACCAGCACCCCGACGGGGGCATCGCGCGCCTCCGGGTCCACGGCGAGGTGCTGCCCGATCCGGCGTGGCTGGCCCTGCTCGGCACGGTGGACGTGGCCTGCGTCGTCAACGGCGGGGCCGTCGAGGACGCTTCGGACGGGTTCTACTCCTCCCCCGGCAACACGATCATGCCCGGCCTGTCACAGAAGCAGGACGACGGGTGGGAGACCCGGCGCCGCCGCGACGAGGGGAACGACTGGATCGTCTACCGGCTCGCCGGGCAGTGCGAGATCCGCGCCGTGGAGGTGGACACCGCCAACCTCAAGGGGAACGCGGCCGGCTGGGTGTCGCTGTCCGTCAAGGACGCCGAGGACGGCGAGGCCGGAGAGTGGCGCGAGGTGCTCCCGCGCACGCGCCTGGAGCCCGACAGTCCGCACCGGCTGCCGCTCGCCGCGCCGGTCCTCGCCACCCATGCCCGGCTCGACGTGTACCCGGACGGCGGGCTGGCCCGGCTGCGCCTGCACGGCGGGCTGACCGACGCCGGAGCGGCCGCCCTCGCCGTCCGCGGCGCGCGTGCCACGGGCACGGCGGGCTGACGGTGGGGGCGGCCGCTCCGGCGGTGCGCCTAGGCCGCGGGACCCGGTCGGTCCGCGCGGCCTGCCCGGCCTACTCGACGACGAGCTCGACCTCGATGTTGCCGCGGGTGGCACGGGAGTACGGGCAGACCTCGTGGGCCTGCTTGACCAGCAGGGTGCCGGTCTCGCCCGCCAGGGAGTCCGGGAGCTCCACCCGCAGCACGACCGCCAGCCCGAAGCCCGCACCGTCCTTGCCGATGGAGACCTCCGCCGTCACCGAGACCTCGCTGGTGTCCACCTTGGCCTGCCGGCCGACCAGCCCGAGGGCGCTGGCGAAGCAGGCCGCGTAGCCGGCCGCGAAGAGCTGCTCGGGGTTGGTGCCCAGGCCGTTCCCGCCGAGGGCCGGGGGCATGGCCAGCGCGAGGTCGATCTGTCCGTCGGAGCTGACGGCGCGGCCTTCGCGTCCATTGGCGGTGGCGACGGCGGTGTAGATCGCGTCCATCTCGGGTGTTCCTCTCACGGGGCGGAGGCGGGGCCGTCGGTCGTCGGCCTCGCTCCATCAATATGACACACAATTCAGTTGTGCACAATTTAGTTGTCGACACGGCACCCCGAGTACACTGGCCCCCATGACCGAGCAGCCGCGCGACACCCTCCCCGACCAGGACTTCCTGCGCCTCGACGGCCAGATCTGCTTCGCGCTCGGCGCGGCGAACCGCGCCTTCGGAGGCCTCTACCGCGTCGTCCTGAAGGATCTCGGGCTGACCTACCCGCAGTACCTGGTCATGCTGGTGCTCTGGGAGCACGGGGAGATGCCGGTCAAGCAGCTCGGCCAGCACCTGCGCCTGGACTCGGGGACCCTCTCCCCGCTGCTCAAGCGGCTCGAAGCGGCCGGCCTGATCATCCGCGAGCGCAGCACGGCGGACGAGCGGTCCGTGCACGCGCGCCTCACCGGGGCCGGTACGGAGCTGCGTGCCCGCGCCGTCGAGGTGCCCCGGCGCATCGCCGCCGCGACCGGCTTCGAACTCGGCGAGATCAGGGACCTCCAGGACCGCCTGCGGCGGCTCACCGCAGCCCTGGACGCGGCGGTTCCGCAGGAGTAGCGGCGGGAGCGGCCGGCGGCGGGCGCCACAGGGGATGTTCCCGCCGCGCCCAGTCGGCCGTCACCGAACCGGTGCGCATGCCGCGACGGGCCTCCGGGTCGGCCAGGGCCTTCATGACGTGGCCGCCGATGGCCACCGTCACGGCGATGGCCAGCCAGTCGTGGACGAAGGTCGCGCCGGTCCGCAAGGGCAGCGGGGCCAGGCCGGTGAACCACATCAGCAGGCCGGTGCCCAGCAGCACCAGGGCCGCCCCCGCGCTCCAGCTCGCGTAGAGCTTCTGCCCGGCGTTGAACTTGCCCGCCGGGCGGGCGGTCCTCCGGTGGTCGCGGCGCAGCGCGGACCTCAGCCAGGTGCGGTCGTGCGGGCCGAACCGGTTGAGCCGGCGCAGGTCGGCGCGGAAGGCCCGGGAGACGAGCCCGAGCAGGGCGGGGGCCGGGAGCAGCAGCCCGGACCACTCGTGGAGGGTGACCACCAGGTGGCGGCGGCCGACGAGTTCGGCCAGGGGCGGCAGGTAGAGGCAGCCGGCCGTGACCAGGCACAGCCCCCCGAGGGCGGCGGTGCTCCAGTGGATCCAGCGCTCGGCGGCGCTGAAGCGGCGCACCCGGTGCTCGCGGGGCTCCCGGCCCGCCCCGCCCGCGCGTTCAGACCGTAGGAGCATCTTGGCGTCCGTTCGATCTGCCGACCCAGGCGTCGACGTCGTAGCCGAGCTCCTCCCAGTAGCCGGGCTTCACGTCCTCGGTGAGGGTGATGCCGGACAACCACTTGGCCGACTTGTAGAAGTACATGGGAGCCACGTAGAGGCGGACGGGGCCGCCGTGCGCGTGGCCGAGCGGCTTGTCCTGCATGCTCAGGGCGACCATGACGTCTTCGCGGCGGGCCTGCGGGAGGGTGAGGCTCTCGGTGTAGGTGCCGTCGAAGCAGGTGAAACGGATCGCGCGGGCCTGCGGCCGCACTCCGGCGGCGTCCAGCAGCCGGGAGAGCGGAACCCCCTCGAAGGGGGTGCCGGGCACCCGCCAGCCGGTGACGCACTGGACGTCGCGGACCACCCGGGTCTGCGGCAGGCCGCGCAGCGCGTCGAGGGTGTACGAGGCCGGGCGATCGACCAGGCCGTCGACGGTGAGCCGGTAGTCCGCCGGGCCCCGTTCGGGGACCGAGGAGGCGACGGAGTAGTAGCGGAATCCGCCACCGCCCGGCAGCAGTCCGGTGAGGCCGGTGGGGTCCTTGGTGGCGGCCGAGCCGAGCACCGCGTCGAACCCGCTCTGGAGTCGCGGCCCGGCGGCCAGGCCGAGGGCGCCGAGCCCCACCATGCCGAGGACCAGCCGCCGGCCGACGGGGGCACCACGGCCGTCGGGGTCGGGGTCGGGGCCTTCGGTGTCGGGGCCATCGTGGCCGGGGCCGCCGGAGGCGGGCGGGGGGTCCGGATCGGCGTGCTGTTCTCTGCTCACGTGCCGATTCGACCACCCGCCGCATCCGGCGGCCAGGGTTCGCGGGCTCCCGTCAGACTTCCGTCAGACTTCCGGCGTCCCCGGACCGGCGGGCCGTCAGCCCCGGAAGTCCTCCGGGCGCTCCGGCGAGGCCTCGGCGAGCGCCTTGACCACGGCCTGCGTGCCCGCCCGGAGCCCGTAGACGGGGGTGCCGGGCTGCTGGCGCCAGGAGCCGTCGATGCCGCCCGAGTCCACGCTGTCGAAGCCGAGTTCGTCGATGAGGGCCCGTACGGTCTTCTTCGCCGCCTCGTCGTCGCCCGCGACGGGCAGGGCCTGCCGGTCCGGGTGGCCCGCGTCGAGCGGCCGGTCCAGGATGTCCTCGGCGTAGGTGCCGTTGAAGGCCTTGACGACGGGGTGGCCGAGGTGGCCCTCGGTCCAGCGGCTCTCGGTGAGGCCCTCGTCCTCGATGCCGGGGATCCGGCCGTCGCGCTGGCGCGGGTAGTAGTTCCCCGTGTCGATGACGGCGAAGCCGGGCGCCGCCCCGTCGAAGAGTCCGGCGGGCAGGTCCGGGATGTTCTTCAGCGGGATCGTGACGACGACGACCTCGGCCCCGCGGGCCGCCTCGGCGACGGTGACCGGGACGGCTCCCGTCTCCTCGGCGAGGGCCGTCAGGGTCTGGGGACCGCGCGAGTTGGCGACGGCCACCTCGTGTCCGAGGGCGGTGAGGCGCCGGGTCAGGTTGCCGCCGATGTTGCCCGCGCCGATGATGCCGATCTTCATGAGCTCTCCCGTGCGTCCAGGGTGGTCGGGTATCGCGATGATCCGAACCTCCCGCGGGCGCCGGGCATTCCGCCCCGGGCCGACGAGTTTCCACGTTCTCCCGTACGAGGGAACGCGCCGGCCGGGACCCGCAACCTCGCGGATCCCGGCCGGACTTCTGGGCTACGCCCCGCTCGACTTGAGCATGTCCTCGCGCTCGACGAGCTTCACGCGCTCACGCCCCTGCGGCTCGCCCAGCGCCTTCTCGGCGGCGTCGAGCTTGTACCAGCCCTCCCAGGTGGTGAAGCGGATCTGCCGCCCGTTGAGGAAGGCTTCGACCGCCTCCGGCTCCGGCGTGGCCGGGGTGAGCAGGCGGCCGTCCGCGTGGTCGGCGAGGAGGTTGGCGACGGTCTCGTTCGCGTCGCCCTTCGTGTGCCCGATCAGGCCGATGGGACCGCGGCGGATCCAGCCGGTGACGTACGTGGACGCCAGGTGCTCGCCGGCCTCGATGACGCGGCCGCCCTCGTCCGGAACCGTGCCCGAGGCGACGTCCCAGGGGAGCTTGGGCAGTTCGTCGGAGAGGTAGCCGACGGCGCGGTAGACGGACTGGACGTCCCAGTCGGTGAACTGTCCGGTGCCCTTGACGTTGCCGGTGCCGTCCAGTTCGGTGCGCTCGGTGCGCAGGCCGACGACAGCGCCGTCCTCGCCGAGGATCTCGGACGGGGACTCGAAGAAGTGGAGGAAGAGCTTGTGCGGGCGGTCGCCTATGTCGCGGATCGCCCAGTTCTCCAGGGTCTTCGCGACCATGTCCGCCTGCTTGTTGGAGCGGCGGGTGGTGATCGAACCCTCGTCGTAGTCGATGTCCTCGGGGTTGACGATGACCTCGATGTTCGGCGAGTGGTCCAGCTCGCGCAGCTCCATCGGGCTGAACTTGGCCTGCGCGGGGCCGCGGCGGCCGAAGACGTGGACTTCGAGCGCCTTGTTGGCCTTGAGGCCGTCGTAGACGTTCGCCGGGATCTCGGTCGGGAGCAGTTCGTCGGCGGTCTTGGCGAGGATGCGGGCGACGTCGAGGGCGACGTTGCCGACACCCAGGACGGCGACCTTCTCGGCCTCCAGCGGCCAGGTGCGCGGGACGTCGGGGTGGCCGTCGTACCAGGAGACGAAGTCGGCGGCGCCGTAGGAGCCGTCGAGGTCGACGCCCGGTATGGTCAGCGCGCGGTCGGCGGTGGCTCCCGTGGAGAAGATCACGGCGTCGTAGAAGGAGTGCAGCTCGTCGAGGCTGATGTCGTTCGGGTAGTCGACGTTGCCGAAGAGGCGGACCTGCGGCTTGTCGAGCACCTGGTGGAGGGCGGTGATGATGCCCTTGATGCGCGGGTGGTCGGGGGCGACGCCGTAGCGGATCAGGCCGAAGGGAGCCGGCATCCGCTCGAAGATGTCGATGGACACACCCGGGTCGGTGGCCGCCTCGGACTTCAGCAGGGCGTCGGCTGCGTAGATGCCGGCGGGGCCGGCACCGACGATTGCTACCCGCAGGGGGCGAGGCATGGCTGGGTTCCCTTCGAACGACGAAACAACTCGATCAAGGGAACCCTAAACTGAGGCGAGCCTAACCCAGCACCCACCCCCGGCTTATGACCCTATAACCCTGCCTTATGGCTTACCCAAGCCGGACTATGGGTTTCACCGGGGTCTCACCGGGGTCTCACTGCAGTCTCACCAGGACTCGGTCACGATGACGGAGGACGTCGCGAAGTCACGGACGGTGAGCTCGCCATTGTCCCCGTACACCTCGTGGCGCCAGGCCGCGAAGACCCCTGCAAAGGCGCGCGCGTCCTCGGCCTGGCCCTTGCCCACGTTCGCGCTGGTGATGGACAGCTCCGCCAGACAGGCCCCGCGCACCTTCCGGACACGGACCTCGCCGATGGCGTCCGGCGGCATGCCGTCGGCCCACTTCCCGCTGTGCGCCGGGAAGTAGGCGGCGAAGTCCGCCGTCATGTCGAACCAGCCGGCCGCGCCGCAGGGGCCGGCGCCGTTCGTGATGCCGGGGCGCTTGGAGGGCGCGGGGCTCCCGTCGGTGGGCGGGCCCGGGGTGCCGGTGTCGTGATCGGTGGGCGGGTCCGGCGTACCGGTGTCCCGGTCGGTCGGCGGGTCGGGGGGTCCCGTGTCCCGGTCGGTCGGAGGTCCGGCGTAGGCACCGGTCTCCTGGTCGGTCGGCGGATCGGGGGGTCCCGTCTGCTGATCCGTGGGCGGGCCCGCGTAGCTGCTGCCGGTCTGTTCCTCCGTCGGGATGTCCGGGGTGGCCGTTGCGGCGGCCTTGCCGGTGGCCGTCCCGGTTCCCCCGCCGCCGCCCGCCGTCCGGTCCAGATCGCAGATCTCCGGACTGGGCTTCGCCGCCGGGGCCGGCCCCGCCGCCTCCCCCGCCCGTACGGTGCCGCACGCCGCGAGCGTGGCGCACAGCAGCGCCGCCAGCCCGGCCAGAGCCGTCCGCCCCGTCCGGGATACCGCAGTCTTCGTCATGGCCATCCCCCCTTTGCCCCTCAAGAGGGATCCACGGTAGCCGCGGTTCCCTCCGGCAACCGCCGTCCGGCCGGATCCGGGGCCGTGACCGGCTCTGGGTGCGCGCCCGCCACCCTCCTGCACCGGGTGGATCCCCGGGCCGGTCTCGGGGAGGCGGACTTCGCCGTGCTCGATGCCTGGCTGCGCGGCCGCGCGGGCGCCCCTAACGCGTAGGTGTGGGGTCAGCCGACGACCAGTACGTCCTCGCAGACCGGCGGTTCCTCGGAGCGGCCCACCGCCTCGCGCCAGATCTCCTCGGTCCCGGTGGCTCCTCCGGCGTCCCCGTCGGGCTCGGCGTCGTCGTCGGTGCGTACGGCGCCCCAGACCAGCCCGTCGCCGTAGGCCTCGGCCGGAACCAGGGAGACCACGTAGCGCCTGCCCGGCTCCAAGGGCTGGATCAGCGGCTCGGCCTCCGGTGACAGGCCGGCGGGCTGGCCGACCCTGACCTCGGCGGGAACGACGCCCTTGAGGGTCTTCTCCACGTGCAGCGAGAGCAGTTGGCCGTCCGGGTACGGGGTCCGGCCGGAGACGGTGGCGACGACCACGTCGCGCGCCGCGCGCACGATGTACTCCGGCTTCGTCCACGGGTCGGTGCACGGCCGGTCCCCGGCCGCCAGCTCGGGCGCGTCATAGGTCTCCCACGCCCCCCAGACGGCGGTGCCCAGCATGACCACGGCGGCCGCGGCGGCCGCGGCGACGACGGGTCGCACGGACCACGACATCATCGGCTTTCCTTCCTCCCGGATCGGCGGAGGCTCGCATGATGACAGCGCCCGCACGCCGGATCCCAACTCCGTTCACCCGTCAGGGGGATTGCGCCGGACCCGATCGCGCGCAGGCCATCCGGCTCTGCCCGAGGGCGGATTCACTGTCTCCGTCCGGCGCGCCGCATGGCTTCGCGGACCGTCCGAAATGGGTAGGCTTCCCGGGACATCGTGCGCGGCAGGTTCGGGGTGGGGTTATGGGACGTCAGATACGGCTGTCCGGTGTGGTGCTGGCGGTCTCTCTGCTGCTCGGCACGGCCGCGTGTTCCGGTTCCGGTACGGGAACCGGTGGCCCGGCCAAGGACGCGAAGCCGGGCGCCTCCGCGTCCGCCAAGTCCCGCGTCCCGTCCCCCGCCCCCGGCGGCGGGAAGCCCGCCTCGGGGGACGTACTGCCCGGCATGGTCTCCGTGTCCGTCGCCCGGACCCAGCTGGCCGCGCTGAAGGTGGCCCCGCCCGGGACCATGTCCGGTTACAGCCGGGACAAGTTCACGCACTGGGTGGACCAGGGGAACAAGTGCGACACCCGCGAGGTCGTCCTCCAGCGCGACGGCGTCAAGGTCGCCCGGGACTCCGAGTGCAAGGCGGTGTCCGGCACGTGGAAGAGCCTCTACGACGACGTCGTGGTCACCGAGGCCTCGAAGATGGACATCGACCACATGGTGCCCCTCGCCGAAGGCTGGCGCTCCGGCGCCGCGGGCTGGGACGCCGACAAGCGCAAGGCGTTCGCCAACGATCTGACCCGTCCCCAGCTGCTGGCGGTCAGCGCGTCCTCGAACCGGTCGAAGGGCGACCAGAGCCCCGACCTGTGGCAGCCGCCGTCGAAGGCGGCCTGGTGTCAGTACGGGCGGGCGTGGACGACGGTGAAGTCCACGTACGGCCTGACCGTCACGGACCCTGAGAAGAAGATGCTGTCGACCATGCTGGACACCTGCGCGGGCTGACACCTCTGGGGCCGCTCACAGCACTGCGATGCCCAGCGGCCGGGAGCCCGCCGCGAGCCGGTGGCTGCTCCCGCCGTCCAGGTCCACGACCGTGATGCCGTTCCAGTAACCGTCGCGCGTGTAGCCCCCGGTGACGTAGGCCGTGCGCCCGTCCCGGGACACGGCCACGTCCTCGTGCGGCCCGTCCAGCGGGTACACGCGCTCCGAGCCGTCCGGGGAACGGACCGTGAGCGAGGGCCCCTTGCCCTTCCCCGGCTCCACGGCGCCCGTGCCGACCACCAGGAGCCGGCCGTCCGCGGTGACCGTGGTCCCGTGCTGGTGGGTGTCGGCCGTCAGCTTCTCGATCGTGGTGCGGCCCGTACGCGGATCCACGACGGCCAGCCGCTCGCCCTCGAAGGGGAACAGCAGCATTCCGTCCGTCGGCCGCACGGCGGCGTAGTGCGGTTTCAGCCAGGACCCGAGCCCGCCCCCGGTCCCGTACGGGGCCACTTCGATCCGGCGCGGCCGCATCGAACCGGTGGGAACGACGGTGACGTCGAAGGAATCGTGGCCGGTGACGTACACCTCGGAGCCGTCGCGCGACACGTCCACGTCGAAGGGCCGCCGGCCCACCGGGACCACGGCGGACACCTCGACCTTCGCCGTGTCGATGACCTCCAGCACACCGGTGGTCCCGGGAACGTTGACGCCCACGTACGCGTGCGCGCCGTCGGGCGACAGCGCGATGCCCATGCCGCCGCCCCGGTACTCGCCGCCGGTGACGGGTCCCGTGCCGGTGGTGCGGTAGGGGATGCGGGCCGTCCTGGTCCGCGTACGGGTGTCCACGACGGCGACCCCCTCGGCCGTGGCCACCCAGGCCCGGCCGTCCGCGCCGACGGCCAGGCCGTACGGGGCCCTGCCGACGGGGACGGAGCCGACGGAGCCGCGCTCCGGGTCCACGAAGGTAACGGTGTCGGCCCCGAAGTCGGCCACCAGCAGGGTGCCTTCGGGGGTGGCCGAGGCCTTCGGGAGCGGGGAGGCGGCCGACGCCGACGCCGCGGCCGGTGCCGGCGCCGCGCCGGTCTGGGCGCAGGCGCCGAGGAGCAGCACCGCGGCGAGGGCCGCGAGGGCGCCACGGGTTCCTCGTGCGCGCTGCTGCGCGAGCGGACGCGAGCCCCGTCGCCGGCTCTGGCGGTCGTGCTCCGGCATGGCTGCCCCTCTCGGTTCCGGGGGCGGGGCCGGTGGTGCGCCCGCTCCCCCGTACCCATCCTCACCGCGCGGGACGGGCCACGCGCTCCGCTCGGCGGCCGACAGCCGGGTCAGCCGATCGGCTGACGCGGGCGGCGCGGGGGTGTGCGGGTGGGGGCGGCGTGCCGGATGGGGGCCGGGCTCAGGCCTCGTACTCCGTGAGGTCGATCCCGTGGATGTTGAGCAGCGCGCCGGTTTCCGGGGCCGAGACGTCCTTCTCGGCCGTCATGCCCAGCTTGCGGATCACGTTCTCCGACTCGTCGTTGCCCGCCCGGTTGACGGCGACGACCCGGTCGAGACCCCGGTCCTGGAGGGCGAACTCCAGCGTGGCGTGCGCGGCCTCGGAGGCGTAGCCCTGGCCCCAGAAGGAACGGCCGAGGCGCCAGGTGATCTCCGCGGCCGGCAGGACCTCGGGGAGCCACCACGGCATGGACAGGCCGACGGCGCCGATCAGCTCGCCGGAGGCCAGCAGCTCGACGGCGAAGATCCCGAAGCCCTCCTCGTCCCACTCGTCCTCCCAGGCCTCGATGAGCTCGGCGGTCTCCTCCAGGTCGAGGGTCTCTCCGTCACCGATCCAGCGCATCACTTCCGGGTCGGCGGTGATCTCCGACAGGGGGACGAGGTCGTCGTCGGACCAGCGGCGGAGGAGGAGGCGGGGGGTGCGGATCTCGGTCATGTGCACATCCTGCCGAACGCTCCCGTCATCGGGTAATCGGGGTGGGCCGTGCCTAGGCCTCCGCCTCTCCCGGCACGGTGATCGCGTCGAGCTTCGCCCTCAGGTAGGCGTGCGAGTCGACCGGATCGTGCGTGATCCGGCCGATGGGAGCCGGCAGGGACTCCACGCGGACATGGGGGTCGCACTCGTAGAAGTAGACCAGCGAGATCAGCTCCTCGGCCGGTGCGTCGGCGGGCGGGGGCAGCACCCGGTGGCGGCCGGCCCGCCACCGGTCGCCCGTCCAGCGCGCCATCAGGTCGCCGATGTTCACCGTGAGCGCGGCCGGATCGTACGGGGCGTCCTGCCAGCCCTCGGCGTCGGTGTGGATCTGGAGCCCGCCCGCGCCCTGCTGGCGGTCCAGGACGGTGACGGTGCCGAAGTCGGTGTGCGCGCCGATCCGGAACTGGCCGGGGAGCGGGGGGCCGACGAGCTCGGTTCCGGGGTACCAGTTGACGTTGAAACCCCAGGTCGGGTGGCCCGTGTGCCGGGTGAAGTGGTCCGGATCCAGGCGCAGCGCGGCGGCCAGCAGTTCCAGCAGCTCGTCGCAGAGCCCGCGCATCGCGGCCAGGTACTCCGCCGCGAGCGGTCGCAGCGCAGGGACCTCGGCCGGCCAGGCGTTGGGCCGGAACCACTCCGCGTCCACGGAGGGGATCCCCGTCGGGTCCTCGGCCGCGCAGGACCACGATTCCTTGAGGTCGGGCGGGGAGGCGGCGCCCTCCGCGTAGCTGTTGGCCTCCGCGCCGGGGCCGAGCCAGCCGCGCCCGCCGACCGACACGGCGTACGGGGCCTTGGCGGCGGCCGGGAGCCGGAAGAACTCCCGCGCCGCCTCGCGGATCCGCTCGGGCAGCTTCGGGTCGACGCCGTGCCCGGTCACCAGCAGGAATCCGGCCGCCTGGAGCGCGTCGTCGACCCGGGAGGCGATGCGGCGGCGCTCCTCGGCCCCGCCGCCGCGCCACGGTCCGAGATCGATCACGGGGACCTGGGAACTCACCACGGCGGGACCTGCTTTCCGGATCGGAGCGGCGGAGGCTGGGCGGCAGCCCGCTCAGCCAGGGCAGCCCGCTCAGCCGGGGCGGCCCGCGCGGGCGGGCCGCCCCGGACCGCCGGGACCGCTCAGACCCCGGCCGAGCGCAGGGCGTACCGGACGGTGCCTTCCCCGGAGCCGGTCTCCGTGAAACCGGCCCGCCGGACCACGGCGTGGGAGGCGGCGTTGTCCTCGTCCACCTCGGCCACCAGCAGGGTGAGGCCCGGCTGCCGGAAGGCCCAGCCCGTCAGCGCCTTCAGTGCCTCCGTGGCGTAGCCGTTGCCGCGCGCCGAGGGGACGAGGTCGTAGCCCATCTCGGAGCGGCCGTCGGCGTCCGGGGCCGCGTGGAAGCCCATGCCCCCGATGGCCCGCCGGTCACTCGCGCGGACGATGACGTACGGGGTCCAGCCCCGCCGGTACCTTCCCTCCTCGTGCGCCTTCACCACCGAGCCGGCGGCTCGCCGGGTGCCGTCGGCGGGGCCGTCCTCGGCCCAGTCGAAGCCGCCGGTGCCGCCCGCCGCCAGGTCGGCCGCGATCACCGGGAAGACGGGGCAGAGCAGTACGCGTTCGGCCGCGACCGGGTCGCCGTACCAGCGCCACACCGTCTTGCGGGCCAGTCCGGGGAGTTCGCCGCGTCCGGTGGCCCACAGCAGGGTCCGCCAGGCGTGGTTCCCGCGCGGGACGTGCGGGAAGAGCCGGTCCAGGACCAGCAGGGGCAGTTCCGGGCCCGGCTCCCAGCCGTGGACTCCGAGGCCGACGAGGATGTCGTGGGTGTGCAGCAGCACCTCGACGATGCCCATCGCGGCGAAGCCGTCGGCGCCCGCGTTCCCGTACGGATGCCACCCCCGAGCCTCGGGACGGGCGACGGCGGTGACGGCGGACAGGAAGCCTCCGGTCGCCGTGATCACCTCGATGAGGCCGTCGGGGGTGGTGCCCTCGTCGGCGCGGACCTCCAGCGGGACGTAGCCCTCCCTCGCGCCGACCACGAGCTGGGCGGCGTAGGCGGTGAAGTCCTCGGCCACGTGGACGGCGGTGTCGTAACAGCTCCATTCCAGTCCGGCGGCCGGCACCGTCCAGTCGAGATGGGCCACTTCCTGGAGCGCCTTCGTGCAGAGGGATACCGCGGTGTCCACGTCCTGTGAACCGATGATCGTCATGCTCCGAAGCCTAGGAGCCCGCCCGGGTGCCGCCAACGGGATTTCCGTGGCCCACGGCCGGTGGTCCCGGTGGCGCGCCTGCGGGCCGCGCCGGGGAACCGGGCGCAAGGCTTGTGTCCGGACGGCGCGAGCGGACCGCGCCCCGGCGAAGGGCGGAAACAAGCGGTGGAGATTTCGACGAGGGACGTCTTCGGGGCGCCGTGCTGGGTGAGCCTGATGGCCCGCGATCTCGGTGCGGCACAGCGGTTCTACGGTGCGGTCGCGGGCTGGCGGTTCCGGCCCGCGCGCCTCGGCAACGCGTTCTCGGTGGCCGAGCTGGACGGGGTGCCGGTGGCCGGGATCGGGGCGCTGGCCGGGGATCTGGGCGTGCCGGTGGCCTGGACCCCGTACTTCGCCGTCGACGACGCGGACGTGGCGGTGAGCCGGGTGCGGGAGCGCAGCGGCACGGTCGCGGTGGGCCCGGTCTCCTTCGAGTCCGGGGGCCGCGCGGCCCTGGTGGCGGACCGGGACGGGGCGGTGTTCGGGATCTGGGAGGGCCAGGTGTCTGCGGGCTGGCGGGTGGGCGCGGGATACGCGCCGGCCTGGCTGGAGCTCCGTACCCGCGACGCCTTCGAGTCGGCGATCTTCTACGGGGAGGTCCTGGAGTGGGCCACCGGCCGCGCCGGGTGCTGCGAGGTCGCGTACGAGAAGGACCAGGTCGTGCTGCGCCAGGGCGGGGAGGCGGTGGCCCGGCTCGACAGCGGTCCCGTGGAGGCGGCCGCCTACAGCCCCTACACCCGGCCCCGTTGGCACGTCCACTTCCGGGTGGCCGCGCTGGAGGCGGCCGTGGAGGCGGCCGAGGCGCTGGGCGGGCGCACGGTGTCGGATCTCGGGGAGAGCGGGACCGAGCGCTGGGTGGCCTTGAGCGATCCGGACGGGGCGCTGTTCACGCTCACGGCGTCCCGGGAGACGGACGGCGGGTCCGGGGGCGGGAACGGGGACGGGGCTGCGCCCGGGTCCGGGTCCATGTGAGGAGGTCGGCCGCCGACCAGGTGTTGACGATCCGGTCGGCCGGTACCCCGCATTCCAGGGCGCGTTCGCAGCCGGTGATCTGCCAGTCGAGCTGGCCCGGGGCGTGGGCGTCGGTGTCGATGGCGAAGTAGGTGCCCGCGGCGACGGCGAGCCGAAGCAGCCGGCGCGGCGGGTCGAGCCGCTCGGGCCGGCTGTTGATCTCCACGGCGGCGCCGGACTCGGCGCAGGCCGCGAAGACGGCCTCGGCGTCGAATTCCGACTCGGGGCGGGTCCTCCCCGTGACCAGCCGCCCGGTGCAGTGGCCGAGGACGTCCAGGTGCGGGTTGCGCACGGCGGCGATCAGCCGCCGGGTCATGGCGGGGGCTTCCATCCGGAGTTTGGAGTGGACGGAGCCGACCACCAGGTCCACTTCCGCGAGGAGTTCGGGCTCCTGGTCGAGGGAGCCGTCGGGCAGGATGTCGCACTCGATGCCGGTGAGCAGCCGGAACGGGGCCCAGGCGGCGTTGAGTTCGGCCACGGTCCGCAGCTGTTCGCGCAGCCGCTCCGGCGAGAGCCCGCGGGCGACCTTCAGGCTCGGCGAATGGTCGGTGAGCACGGCCCAGTCGTGGCCGAGGGCGGCCGCGGCCCGGCCCATGGCCTCGATCGGGGCGCCCCCGTCGCTCCACTCCGAGTGCATGTGGCAGTCGCCGCACAGGGCCGCGCGCAGGGCGAGGGCCCCGGGGCTCGGCGGCGGCCCTTCGGGATGCGCCGCGACCTTGTCCTCCAGCCCCTGCAAGTACGCGGGAACGGACCCGGCGAGGGCTTCGCGGACCACCTGGGCCGTCTTGGGCCCGATGCCCTTCACGGATTCCAGCGAGCCCGCCGCCACCCGCTCGGCCACCTCGCCCTCCCCCAGCCGGACGAGCGCCGCGGCGGCGGTGCGGAAGGCCTGGACCCGGTACGTCGGTTCCTGGGCGCGCTCCAGCAGGAAGGCGATCCGCTCCAGCGCCGCCACCGGGTCCATCGTGCGTCTCCTTCCGGTCCGATTCCTTCCGGTCCGATTCCGCGGAACGGCGAAGGGGTCCGGGCGGCGATCCCACGGGATGCCGCCCGGACCCCTCGGGGCCAGGGTCAGGCGTCGTCCACCGGTCCGGCCGCCGGACGGTACTGCAGGGCCAGACCCGCGAGGACCGCTCCGGTCGCCGCGCTCAGCACCGCCGTGACACCGGCCCAGCTCACGGAGGCGCCGACCGCTCCGGCGAGCGGGTCGAACTCCACGGCTCCGCCGACCACATGGAGCGCGGTGACGGCCATCGCGATCACCGCTCCGGCCCGCCAGGCCCAGGCCGTGTCCCGTACCGCCAGCAGGGCTCCGGCGGTCAGGCAGAGCAGGGTGACGGCCAGGGCGACCGGCCCGCCGGGGTCGCCGGAGAACAGGCCCGCCGGATCGGCGGGCACGTGCAGCGCGCCGCAGACCAGCAGCGCGAGCGCCACCGGCCAGCGCAGCACGTGGCGCAGCGCGCCCCCGGCGGGCCTCGCCGGCGGCCGGGGCCCGGGCGGAACCCGGGGCGGGACCGGTACGGGAGCGGGCGGCCGGTGGACGGCGGTCCGGCCCGGGTCGCGCGGGTCGTCCGGAGCTCCCGGGTCGCGCGGCCCGCTCTCCGCCGGGCGGTACGGGGCCTGTTCGCCGGTTCCGAGGATGCTCACCAGCAGGGCCACGTCCTCGATGGGCCGCCCGAGGGCGGCGGCCTTCAGGGTGATGTCGGCCTCGACGTTCTCGTGCGGGGGCTCGCCCAGCAGGGTGACCATCTCGCGGACCTCGTGGACGGGACGGGCCACGGCCGCCGCGCGCAGCGCCGCGTGTCCGGGGTTGGGGTGCTGGCCGGAGTCGTTCAGGAGGCTGACCAGCGCGGTGACCTCGCTGACCGGCCGGCCGGTGGCGGCGGCCTCCAGGACGGTGAGTGCGGACGTCGACCCCGACCCTTCCCGGGGGGCGTCGCGGTCCCCGGGCCCGGGGTCCGCTTCCAGGTGTGGAGCGGGCTCGGAGGCGGCCGTGTCCTCGTCGGGTTCGGCGTATTCGGCGCACTCGGCCGGCGGCGGCCAGATTTCCGTGGTGTCGGGGAGCCCGCGCGGTTCTTCGTACTCCGTCGCGGCGAGCGTGATCGGGTCATTCATGGAAAGCTCCGTTCGCCGACGCGCGGGTCTACACATCGCACGCCGGTCATCGTGCGTCATGGGAAGCGCACGCTTTGTTACATTCAGCGCCACCTCCCCGCGCTGCGCCATTCGGGGCGGGCAAACGGGGGTCCCCCGCGGCGCCGCGGGGGCTGCCGCCGCCTGTCGTGTGCATGGTGGGGGCATGAAGGGTACGGAGGTACTGGCCGACGCGTTCGGCCGGATCCAGGGCGTGGTGCACGAGGCGGTCGAAGGCCTGGGCGCCGCCCAGCTGGACGCGCGGATCGACGCGGGCGCGAACTCGGTCACCTGGCTCGTCTGGCACCTGGCCCGGATCCAGGACGACCACGTGGCGGACGCGGCCGGCTGGGAACAGGTCTGGCACGCGGAGGGATGGGACGACCGGTTCGCCCTGCCGCTGCCCGCCGGATCGACGGGGTACGGGCACACCGCGCACCAGGCCGGGACCGTGCGGGTGAGCTCCGGGGACCTGCTCCTCGGGTACTTCGACGCCGTCCACGCGCAGACCCTGCGGTTCCTGCGGGGGCTGGGCGCCGCCGACCTGGACCGGGTGGTCGACGAGCGGTGGGATCCGCCGGTGACCCTGGGCGTACGCCTGGTCAGCGTGATCGCCGACGACCTCCAGCACGCGGGACAGGCGGCCTTCGTACGAGGCGTGCTGACGAGGACGCGCTGATGGCGACGGCCGGGCGGAGCGCGGGACGGGCCGCGCTCCTGGCGCTCCTGCCGGTCCTTACCGTGGCCCTGGCGCTGACCGTGCTCCTGCCCGTCGCCGCCCCGGGCGCGGTCGGGGCGGCTGCCGCCGATGACGGCGGCGGCCGGCCCGTGGTCGACACCGATCGCGGGGCGGTACGGGGGCGGCAGGCGGCCGGGTACCGCACCTTCGAGGGCATCCCCTACGCCGCGCCGCCGACCGGCCCGCTGCGCTGGCGGCTTCCGGAGCCCGCCGCGCCGTGGTCGGGCGTACGGGACGCGGGCGCGCCCGGGGCCCGCTGCGTCCAGCTGCCGCCGGTGGGACCGGGCGGTCCGAGCGGCTCGGAGGACTGCCTGTTCCTGAACGTCACCGCCCCGGACGGCACGGCTCCGGACGGCACCACTCCGGGCGCCAGCGCTCCGGACGGCGGTCCCCCGCCCGACGGCACGCCCCGGCGCCCCGTCATGGTCTGGTTCCACGGAGGCGGGTTCCTCAACGGCGCGGGCGATCTGTACCGGCCGGGGCGGCTCGCCGCCGATGGCGGCGCGGTGGTCGTCACGGTCAACTACCGCCTCGGCGTCTTCGGCCTCTTCGCCCATCCCGCCCTCGGTGGCGCCCCCGACTTCGCGCTCGCCGACCAGCGGGCCGCGCTGCGCTGGGTCCGGGCGAACGCCGCCCGCTTCGGGGGCGATCCGGACCGGGTCACCCTCTTCGGCGAGTCCGCCGGCGCCCTCAGCGTCTGCGCGCACCTCGTCTCGCCCGCCTCGGCCGGTCTCTTCCACCGGGCGATCGTGCAGAGCGGCTCCTGTTCCACCACCATGCCCGCACGGGCCCTCCTGCCGGGGCTCGGCGCCTACACGCCGTTCGTACCGCAGGAACGCACCCTCTCCGAAGGCTCGGCGGCGGCCGCCCGGCTCGGCTGCGACCGGCCCGCGGCCGCCGATGCGGCGGCCTGCCTGCGCGGTCTGGACCCCGGGAAGCTGGCGACGCCCGAGCTGATGCAGCGGTTCTCCCTCGTGTCCTACGGGGGCGACCCGCTGCCGACCGAGCCCCGGCGGGCCCTGGAGCTCGGGGAGTTCGCCCGGGTCCCGGTGGTGCAGGGCGCGAACCGGGACGAGATGCGGATCTTCCTCGGGCAGACCCTGGCCGCCTACCCGGTCGGCGACCCACGGGCCTACCGGGCCCGGCTGCGCGCCTCGTTCGGGACTTCGGCCGACCGGATCGAGGCGGCCTATCCCGTGACGGCGTACCGGACGCCCGCGCTGGCCTTCGCCGCCGTGCTGTCCGATGCCTCGTTCCTGTGCCCGCAGCTGCGGGACAGCCGGGCGCTGGCGCGGCACGTGGCGACGTACGACTACCGGTTCGGCGACCGGGACGCGCCGAACTACACCGGGCTGCCCGAGGTGGCGGGCTTCCCCTACGGGGCCTCGCACGGCTTCGAGCTGCCCTACCTCTTCGACACCGGGCTGCCGCTCAGCGCCGCGCAGCGGTCGCTGTCGGAGCGGATGACCGGCTACTGGACCCGGTTCGCGGCGACCGGGGACCCCAACACGCCCGGGGCGGCGCCCCGGTGGCCGCGCTCCCCCGCCGTACTGTCCCTGGTGCCCGGGCCCGCTGGAATCCGTACCGTGGACGCATCGGCCGAACACCACTGCGCCCTGTGGGACTCCGTGGCGCGCACCCCCGTAGAGCTCGAAAAGGCGGACTCGTGACAGGTTTGCTCGAAGACATCCTCCAGCCGTACGTGGAGAGCGGGACCCTGGCGGGGGCGGTGGCCCTGGTGGACCGGGGCGACGGCTCGGAGCCGGAGGTGGCCGCCGTGGGCGGCGCGGACGCCGGGGGCGGCGTCCCGATGGTCCGGGACTCCATCTTCCGGATCTTCTCGATGACCAAGCCGGTGGTCGCGGCGGCGGTCATGGCCCTGGTCGAGGACCACCGGTTCTCGCTCGTCGACCCGGTGGCCCCCTGGCTGCCGGAGATCGCCGAACCGATGGTCGTACGCACCCCCGAGAGCCCGGTCGACGACGTGGTCCCGGCGGCGCGGCCGGTCACCGTGGCCGATCTGCTGACGTTCCGCGCGGGCTGGGGTTTCCCCCAGGACTTCTCGCTCCCGGCGGTCGCCCCGCTCTTCTCCGAACTGCTCCAGGGTCCGCCGCAACCGCAGAGGGTGGCGGCGCCGGACGCCTGGATGGCCGCGCTGGCCCGGATCCCGATGCTCCGCCAGCCGGGCGAGGCCTGGCTGTACAACACCTGCTCGGACATTCTGGGGGTGCTGATCGCGCGGGTGGCGGGGTGTTCGCTGCCCGAGTTCCTTTCGGAGCGGATCTTCGAGCCGCTGGGGATGACGGACACCGGTTTCGCGGTGCCGGCGGGGCAGCTGGGCCGCTTCACCCACCTGTACCGCACCGGCCCGGACGGCGGCCTCGAACTCGTCGACGCCCCCGACGGGCAGTGGAGCTCCGTTCCCGTCTTCCCGTCCGGCGGCGGCGGGCTGGTGTCCACGGCGGACGACTACTTCCGCTTCGCCCGGATGCTGCTCGACGGGGGCGGCCCGGTGCTCGCCCCCGAGTCGGTGCGGCTGATGACCACCGACTGGCTGACCCCGGCCCAGCGGGCCGGGGCCGAGCTGTTCCTGGAAGGCCAGGGCTGGGGCTTCGGCGGTTCGGTCGACGTCACGCCGAAGGACCCGTGGAACGTGCTGGGCCGCTACGGCTGGATCGGCGGGTCCGGCACGGCCGCGCACATCGTCCCGTCGACGGGTGCCACCACCATCCTGCTGACGCAGCTGGAGATGACCGGCCCGACGCCGCCGGAACAGATGCGCGCGCTGTGGGCGTACGCGGCCTCGTAGTGCTTCGTCCCGAACCGGGTCAGTGGTTCTCGGTCGGCTGGAGGTCGCGCGGGATCAGCGTCCACGTGGTCGCGGCGGCGGCCACGGCCAGGACGCCGGCCAGCAGGAACGCCGGGGTGATCGCGAGGGTGTAGGCGTGGGAGGCGGCGTCGAGCAGGGTCTGGCCGACGCTGCCGCCGAGCCGTTCGGCGGTGTGGGCGGCCTCGCCCACGGAGTCCCGTACGGCGGTCAGGGTGGCGCCGTCAAGGTCCAGGGCCGGAAGGTTGCCGCGGTAGAGCGCGGCGGCCGTCGAGCCGAGGATGGCCACGCCCATGGCCGAGCCCAGTTCGTAGCAGGTCTCCTCGATGGCGGCGGCGCTGGAGACCTCGTCCGCGGGTGCCGCGGAGATGAGGGTCACCGAGGCGACGGTGGTGGCGAGGCCCGCGCCCAGGCCCATGACGGTCAGGGCTGCGGCGAAGGCCGGGTAGCCGAGGTCGGTGAACTGCTGGAGGGTCCAGGGCAGGGCCATGCCCGTGGCGAGGACCATCAGCCCGGCGCCGAGGACGTGCCGGATCGGGTAGCGCTGCATGAGGGCCGGGGCGACCATCGAGGCGCAGATCAGCGCGAGCGGGGCGGGCAGCAGGCGCAGGCCGGCTTCGAGCGGGGTGTAGCCCTGGCCGTACTGGAACCACTGGGTGACCAGGAACAGGATCGCGCCCATGCCCACCATCGGCAGGAAGATCGCGGTGGCGGCCACGCTGAAGGCCGGCTTGGCGAACAGCCGGACCTGGAGCAGCGGGTTGTCCAGGCGCAGCTGGCGGCGTACGAACACGGTCAGCGAGATCGCGGCGAGGGCGAGCAGCACCCAGGGCAGCGGGTCGGCCACCCCGCTCTTGCCGAGCTGCTTGATGCCGCCCGCGAGGGCGAGCATGCCGACGATCGACTGGCCGACGCCCCACCAGTCCCAGGCCCCGGTGGCGCGCGGGGAGCGGGATTCGGGGAGGTAGCGCAGGCCGGCCGCGACGATGATCGCGGTCACGGGCAGGTTGAGGAGGAAGGCGGAGTGCCAGCCGTAGTCCTGGACGAGCAGACCGCCGACGACCGGGCCGAAGGCCATGCCGCCGCCGAAGACGGCCGCCCAGACGGCGAGCGCGAAGGCGCGTTCCTTGGCGTCCGTGAAGACGCTGCGCAGGATCGACAGGGTGGACGGCATGATCGCCGCGCCGCCGACGCCGAGGAGCGCGCGGGCGGCGATGACGTGCCAGGCCTCGGTGGAGAAGACGGCTATGAGCGAGGCGACGGCGAAGATGCCGAAGCCCGCCATCAGCAGGCGCTTGCGGCCCCAGCGGTCGCCGAGGGCTCCGGCGGTGACGAGCAGGCCGGAGAGGGCCAGGGCGTAGATGTCGATGATCCACAGCTGCTGTACGGCGCCGGGCTGGAGGTCGCCGACGAGCGAGGGGAAGGCCACGTTGAGGATCGTGGTGTCCATCGAGATGAGCAGGAGACTGCCGGAGAGGATCGCGAGCACGATCCAGCGGCGCGGGTCCTGCGTGGGGGTGTGCATGGGGGTTCCGTTCACGGTCGTGCTGCGGGGGTGGCGGGGGACCTAGGTCGTCCGGGTCCCGCCGAGGAAGGAGGCGAGGACGAGCCGGCCGATGTCGCGGGGGGCGAGGTGGCCGTCGCGGATGCCTTCGGCGGCCGCGTCGAGCAGGCCCCAGAGCGAGTACCAGATCCAGTACGCGGGCAGGTCGACGCGCAGTCGCCCGAGGCGCTGGCCGAGGGCGAGGAAGGCGAGTGCCCGCTGGTCCTGGCGCTGGATTCCGGCCCGGAACTCGGGGTCGGCGAGCACGGTGGCGTCGCGCGAGGTGAATCCGTACAGGTGCGCGGCGGGCAGCAGCCCGGTGACGAGCCGCTCCAGCGCGGCGTCGAAGGCCGCGGCGTCGGCGGTGGCCGGCAGATCGGCGGGGGCCAGGCACCCGTCGACCACGTCGATGGCCCGGACGGCCACGGCCTTGAGCAGCGCTTCGCGGGTCGCGTAGCGGCGGCCTAGCGTGGCGCGGCTGATGCCGATGCCTGCGGCGATGTGCGCCATGGAGGCGCTGTGGTCGCCGGCGAGTACGCGGGCGGCGCCGTCCAGCAGCTCTTCTTCGTGCACCATGTGATCCTCCTTCGCCTCAAACGATACAAATTTGTCTCAGGCGAAGCAAGTTTGATGCACATTAGAGCTGGAGGTGTGGGCTGGTGGTGTGGGACTGCGGGGACTGCCTCTGACCGGGCGGGCGGGGGCCGGTCAGGCCTGGCCCCGCTCGTCCGTCGTCTTGCGCGCACGCGCTCCCGAGCGGGTGCGACCGGGGGTCTGGGCCCGCTCCGGGTGGCGGCGTAGGTACTCGCGCTCCAGCTCGTCCATCCGCTGGGTGTGGGTGACCAGCGCGTCGTCCGACCCGTGCAGCAGGGTCTCGTGGCGCGTGCGGTGGATGGCTTCGAGCTCCTTCATCAGGCGGCCCTCTTCCAGCCTGCCCGCCGACGGCCCGGCTTCGCGCGCCTCCTGCTCCGCCATGACAGGTCACCTCCTCCTCGGCCTGGCCGAGCGCGGCGCCCGGCCGTGCTCACTCCATCATCGCGGAATCGAACGGGTCACGCGCAGGGGTGATCGCCCCCGGCGCCCCCGGCGCGCTCGGAGCCCGTCGCCCGCCGCCCGAGACAGGTGCGGGCCACCTCGTCGGCGAAGGCGCGGGCGAGCGGGGTGAGGGAGGACCAGCGGCGGACGGCCCAGCCGACCGCGAGCGGCGGGAGGCCGGGGATCGGCACGAGCCGCAGCGGCCCGTCCGTTCCGGGGACCTGCCAGCCGGGCAGGGCGGGTACGACCGCGTGGCCCAGACCCAGTTCGGCGAGGAGCAGGGCGGTGTCCCAGTCGGCGACGCTGGTGTCGGAGCTGATCCGGATGCCCGCTTCGGCGAGGGCTCCGTCGAGATGGGCTCGGGAGGTGGAGTTCTCGGGCAGCCGGATGTGCCGGATGGCGGCGAGGTCGGCGGGTTCCAGACGGGGACGGGCGGCGAGGGGGTCTTCGGCGCCGACCGCCAGGACCCAGGGCAGGCGCATGACGGGACGCTGCTCGATGCCGCGCACGGGGCTGCCGATGGTGATCCAGGCGAGGTCGAGGTCGTCCGCGGCCAGGGCGTCGAAGCAGCTGCGGCTGGAGTTCTCGGTCTGGAACTCCAGGCTGGCCCGGGGGTGTTCGCGGCGGAAGGTGACGACGGCCTCGGCCATGAAGTGGCGGACGGTGGTGGCGCCGGTGGTGACGCGGACCGATCCGCCGTCGCCGCGCACGAGGGTGTCGAGGCGGCGCACGGCCCCGTCGAGCCCGGCGAGGCCGTCGGCGGCGGGGGCGGGGGGGGGCCGCCCGGCCGCGGGGGGCGGGTCCCCGCGCGGGGGTCGCTCCCGGTGCACGGCGGCGGGCGGCGTCTCCAGGCGGCGGGGGTGCGGGCGGACGGC